>JBOHWM010000213.1:0-17103 GCA_050736555.1 Binataceae bacterium (SeqCode) | reverse complement strand
GCCCTGACTGATCGTTATGTATAGGTAACGGGCCGCGGCCTTAACTTCCGCGGCCCGTTCTGAGTGGGCTAACCGGACGCCCGTTTAGCCCAAAAAATTGTCGAGCTCTCGCACAAATTCGTCGCGCCGTTCAATCGCTGGCATGTGGCCACAGCGGTCGAACGTCACCAGCTTCGAACCCGCGATCTTTTTTTGATAAAGCTCGCCAGCGCTGAGCGGCACCACTGGGTCTTGCCGGCCCCACAAAAGCAACGTCGGCAGGCCACTGATACCTTCGAGCAATTGCGCCATGCTCTGATTGAACATGTAGGGTTTCCAGGCGATGCGCGCCGCTTCGGCCCGCGCCTCTTCCCACGCCTCAAACTGTTCGGGCGATTGCTCACCGCCGAACATGCTGCCAAATTCGGGCGTGCCCTTGGGATCAAGGACGTTGCGCTGGAGGTACGCGCGCGCGGTGACCGTGAACATGTCCATAATTTCACCGCTGGGCGGGCGCAGGCCGGTCGGTGCAACCAGCACCATTTTGTTGAACTGGCGCGCGTCGTTAACCGCCATCTCGGCCGCGACCCATCCGCCAAACGACAAGCCGATCACATCGACTGGAGTCAGACCCTGCTCACGAATAAAGCGCGCATAGAAACTGGCAAGGTCGCGTACCCCCATGACCCAGGCGGCTTGTGGCGAGCGGCCAAACCCCGGATGAAGCGGAATCCACAACGTATGCTTCTTTGCCATCGACGCAAGCCATTGACGCCATCCGGGAAATCCCAGTTCGCCATGAAAGATGACCAGCGGCTTACCCGTGCCAGCCTTGAGTACCCGCAGTTCCGCTTCGCCCACGCGAAACTTTTCTTCAACCAATTCGCCTGTTCTTTCCGCCATGTCGCCAAATTCCTCTTGCTAGTTTTGAGCCGGGCAAGGACGTGACGCGAAGCGGATAGCGCGGCCGCGCCAGTAAAGTTCGATGAACGCTGCAAGGCCGCATGCCTTGCGCCTTTGAACGCGGCTTCGAACTTACGGCGCTTTTCACAAACGCGCTCGCGTCGATTCTCCAATGCGGCATGCGGAGTCGCTTTGCTTCACATCCGCCTCCGGCCGCTCCGCAACTTTGCCAGTTTCGCCCCCGCCTCGCCACCGGGCGCAACTATAACGCGAAGCTCATTTCGAAGGGAAACGGTTTCGCGCGGACATTATCGTTATCGCGGATGGCCGTGGCACAGGCGCACGGGACGGGCCTTTCAGACGAGACCCTCTTCATTGAAGCCACCGCATCTTCGGCGTTGGTAACCTAGCCTACCCGCCAAGGTTATGCGCGCGTATAGTAACTGTAAGCGGTTCGATGAGACGGCGTCACGGAATTGCCATGGAGATCGATATGACTCAGGCACGCGAGAGGATGGTGGTCGAGCAGCTCGAGCAGCGCGGCATTAAAGATCGGCGCGTGCTCGAGGCGATGCGCACGGTGGAGCGTGATCGCTTCATTCCTCCAGAATACGCTGAACATGCTTACGATGACGGCCCCTTGCCGATTGGCTCTGCGCAAACCATCTCGCAGCCTTACATGGTCGCGCTGATGAGTGAGGTGGCCGCATTGAGTGGCGCGGAACACGTGCTGGAGGTTGGCACCGGTTCGGGTTATCAGGCCGCCGTGTTGGCGCGGCTCGCCGCCGAAGTCTATTCGGTCGAATTCCTCGAATCGCTGTACGAGCGTGCACGGATAATTCTCAAATCAATGGGAATTACCAACGCTTTGCTGCGATGCGGCGACGGGTCACAAGGCTGGCCGGAAGCCGCGCCCTTCGATGCGATCGTGGTAACGGCGGCGATGCCTGGTATCGCACGCCCGTTGCTCGACCAACTCGGCCCGGGAGGCCGCCTGGTAGCGCCGATTGGTGAGGATGAAATGCAAACCTTGGTCAGGATCAGCCAAATCAACGGCTCCTGGCAGGAGGAGTATTTCGGTGAATGTCGTTTTGTCAAAATGACCGGTAAGTACGGCTTTCCTGACGATCAATAGGGTGCTTGCGGCGTGACTATCGGGAAGTGGAGTGGAGCGGCTGAAGGGTGGAGGAACTTTCCGCTGAACATCTGACAGCGCCGCCCGCGATATCGCGATTCCTGACAGCGATTGCCGTAGAGGCGCGCCCGCACGAAGCTCTGCGCCTGGCGCTAGCGTTTTTAGTGATTGTGGCGATTCCAGGATGTTTCGGCTCCCGGGTTTTGAGCCGAAAGTTCGCGTATTCTTCGCACTACCTCATCCATCGCGTCGAGCCGGGCGATACCGTCTATCATATCGCTTATGAATACGGGGTCGCACCGGAACGTCTGATGGCCCTCAACCACATTTCTGATCCGCGCGAACTGCGCGTCGGCCAGCAGTTGATGATCCCGGGGAATGGTGGTGGCGCCGAGGCCGTATCGGCACCGATCGTTTCTAACAAATGGTCACCGCCGCGCGCGGCACGTCAATTCTCGTGGCCAGTAGCTTCGGGAATCGTTTCCTCACCCTTTGGAATGCGGCATGGCGCGATGCATGACGGTATCGATATTGACGCGCCGGCCGGCACGCCTGTGATGGCGGCTGACGACGGCGTGGTGATTTATGCGGGTTGGATGCGCGGGTACGGCAACGTGGTGATCATTCATCACAGTGGCAATTATGTAACCGTGTACGCGCACAACCGCGTGAACCTGGTGCGCGCCGGAGATCAAGTCGGCCGCGGGCAGGAGATCGCCAGACTTGGCCGCACTGGCCGCGCCAGCGGTCCCAATCTTCATTTCGAGGTCCGTTACGATAATCAGGCGCACAATCCGCTGGCGTATCTGCCCACGCTGGAGCCGCATGGCACGATCAGCTTCGCCCGTAACGGCGGCTCGTGATTGAAAACACGTGAAAACTCGCCTTTTTATGGATCCGCTAGTATTCTGACGTCCGGTGCGCCATGCGCCCCGTTGGACCTGTAATGACGAGCGAAGAAATCAAAGCCCTGATCCGTGACGTTACCGATTTTCCGCAGGCCGGAATCATGTTTCGCGACATAACGCCGCTTATCGGCGACGCACGCGGCCTCGCGGCGGTTGTCGATCAGATTGCCGAACCCTTTCTGGGCAAGGTCGACACGGTGCTGGGGATCGAATCGCGCGGCTTTATCTTCGGCGCGCCGATCGCGTATCGGCTTGGGGTTGGTTTTGCGATCGCGCGCAAACCCGGCAAATTGCCTTTCCGTACGGTCAGCGAAAGCTACGAGCTCGAATACGGCACCACCACGCTGCATCTTCACGAGGATTGCCTCATCGCGCGAGCGCGCGTGCTGATCGTTGACGATTTGCTGGCGACCGGCGGCACCGCGCTTGCCGCGATCAAGCTGGCGCGGCGTCTTCAGGCGGAGGTAGTTGGTTGTGCTTTTGCCGTCGAGCTCAAGTTCCTCCATGGCCGCGAACGAGTCGCACCGATAAGCTGCTTCTCGCTCGTGCAATATGATTAAAAGTTAGCAAGCGTCACCCCGCCTGATGCCCAAGCCGGGAGCGGGCGGCCGCAGCGGCGGATACCTACGCTTTGGAAGCGACCCATCATGCGCTCTCGCTCGACCGGCGGCGGCTCTTGGTCGTGCTGGTCGTCACGGCGCTCTACTTCGTGACGGAACTTACCGGGGGCATTTACTCGAACAGCCTCGCTCTGATGAGCGACGCGATTCACATGCTTACCGATCTGGCCGCGCTGGTACTTAGCCTGCTCACATTGTGGGTCTCCAGCCGGCCGGCGACCGCGGGCAAGACTTACGGCTATATGCGCGCGGAAATTCTGGGCGCGGTCTTCAACGGTCTCTTTCTATGGCTGCTGGTCGGATTCATCTGGTTCGAAGCGGCCAGCCGTCTGACTAATCCACCGAACGTTCACGCGCTGCCTGTGATGATCATCGCGGCCGTGGGTATTGGCATCAACACCTTCTCCGCTTGGATGACACATGGCAGTACACGCACCGGCCGGGTCGGGATGGCGGTGCGGGCGATTTTCGTGCACGTCATCTCGGACCTGATAGGTTCGATCGGCGTGTTGATTTCCGGCGCGGTCACTTATTTCTTCGCCTGGAAAGTTGCCGACCCAGCGGTCAGCCTGCTGATCGGCTGCCTGATTATTTATGGATCGTGGGGACTGGTGCGAGAGGGTATCGACATTCTGATGGAATCGGTGCCCTCCGCGATCGACCTGGACGAATTGCGCAATGACCTGCTGCGCATCCGCGGCACCGAGGAGGTGCACGATCTGCACGTCTGGTGCCTGAGCAGCCGTCAATTCGCGCTGTCAGCCCATGCGGTGATAGCCGACGGCGTCAACCATGATGAAGTTCTCGCGGATATGTCACTGTTGCTCGAACGCAAGTTCAATATCCGCCACATGACGGTGCAGCTTGAACGCAACAACAGAAAGGAACGCGAGCCCGAGCATTTCTGACTTTGTACTTCCGATCGGCAAACGTCGTCATTTACCCGGTCTACGCTTCCATAATTGTGCGACCAGCATCCCACGCATGAAGATTCTTTCGCGCGCCAGAAAGAAGCCGTTCGCTTCACACACGGATTGATATTCGGGAATTGAATTTGCACTCAGGCCCGTCGTCCAGCGAAAAAACCAGTACATCATCCGCAGTAGCAAGCCACCTATAAGTTTCCATACTCCTTGTGGCGGTTGTCGAAATTCCGAAATTATCCAACGCGCATCGGCCGAAGCCGACACGGCAATGTTGCGAATCAGAATGCTAATCTCGCCCTGGTCGAAGCAATCGAGGAAAAAATGCGTCGCGATCAAGTCATAAGACAAGCGCGGCAGTGATTCATTCAAAGCGTCCAGGCGATGAAAGCGAAGAGACATGCCCTGCGTGGCAGACGCCACGCGACGCCGAGCCAGGCGCATCATCACCTCGCTCAAATCCACGTAATCGATTTCCGCGTCAGGATTGGATTGACACAATCGCCGCAGAAATCTGCCGTCTCCCTCTCCGATCAGCAAGGCTCTGCGTGCGTCGCACACATCATTGAGATAATGGCGCCGGCATCGTTGGGGAAAATTTACTAAAGCCACATACTCCAGCCATCGATACCATCGCGCGATACGGTCGCAATTCATCCGGCGGCGAGTGTGAGAAAAATGAGCGGGGTCAGCAATGCGGCATCCGCAAGCACGCGTAGCGCCTCGCACGAGAGCCATCCGCGTGTGAGTTCCTGCGTTTCCAGGAGTCCCGCCGTGAGTGCGATTGCCGCATAAAGCGGCCGCATCGTGGATGAGGTCCCACTCAGCTTGAACATGCAGAGCGCGGCTATTCCTACCACAATCGCCATTCCTCCCAAATGATACGCCGTCAATCCGGTGAGCTTTGGCTTAAGCCGCAAGCGCGCGCGTCCTTCGTACCCTGCCTCCCAGCATTGGATGGCAACGGCGTTTATCCACAGCACGGCGGCAAACAGGATGATGGCCGGTAATCGGCCGGACCGCACCATTGATGCGCTCAAAAACGGCGCGCACGTGCCGCCGGCGAAGAGCACTCCGACCACCAGTTCCTTAGGCCAATGGCGCTTAAGCTTCGCCGGTGCCAAGTGGACGATCGCGAAATAAGCCACCATCGCAACGCCTACGGCCAGGTAAGCGCGAAAGGCCCAATCCGCGGATAAGCGCCAGAAAAGCCAAAATACAACCGGAACGGCCAAACCGATCAAGACCGCTAAGCGGCGGCGATTGAGCCGGGCGAAGCGATGCCGCGCGGTTTCCTGAGACGAATTGCTTCGGATACCGTCAAGGACGCGATCGCTCGCATAGACGATCCAGACACCGACTCCAAGAAAGGCCAGCGATCCCGCGCCGATGCGGATATCGAAGCAGGTCGCAAAAAAGAATTGCCATACGATTGCGACCAAAGGTGCATCAAGGCTTAGGACATTGGGCCATAGCCACAGCGGAAAATGCTTTGAAGCCGCATATTCTGAACTGTGATGATACCGATCGAGTGAAGCCTCCAAACTCAAATCCCTGCTAAACATCAGACAATCGAAATACGTGCCGCTTTCCGGGCTGCGGCTCATGACCGCGACGCCAACGTTCGCAGCGTAAAAGCAGCTATGAAAATAAACGCTTTGCTTCCGACCAGGCAGAGAACAAACGCGGAAATCAAATTAGAACAGCCCACGCCAGGAAGCACGCGGGCAGCAAGCCGCTCATTTGACGTATAGGAAAATGCCCTCGTAAATCAGCGCGGGCTTGTCATTGCCAACCACGTGGACCTGCGTCTCCTGGGTGATTTGGGTGCCTTGAGACCGGCTCTCGACCGCGACGATACGTTGGCGGGCGTGAACGCTGGCGCCAGCCGGGACGGGCGAGATGAAGCGCAATTTATTGGCACCGTAATTGACTACGTTACGATAGCCCACCACTTTCCAGTCGTTATCGATCTCAAGCGCTGGCAACAGGCTGAGCGTGAGGAATCCATGCGCAACCGGTCCGCCAAACGGACTTTCGCGTTTTGCTCTCTCGATATCAATGTGAATCCACTGATGATCGCCGGTCACGTCGGCGAACTGATTGATTTTCTCCTGGGTCACCGCGATTGGCTTGCTCCACGGACCGAAATCGCCGCCGGATTTCGCGCGCAGCTTCTCAACATCATCGAAGCGGATATTTTCCATGATGACCTCCTGCGTAGGATTGTTAACAACCTGAGCCGCCTCTCGCCATCGCCGAGGGTATAGTGAATTCCCTACGCCTCATTCGCCACTGATGATAGTGCCCGGCACGACTTGATTAGCGCAGGCGGAAGCGTTCGCCGAGGAAGACCTCGCGCACTTGCTCATTGTCAACGATCTCGCGCGCGGTTCCCTGTACGAGGATTTTGCCGGAATGGATAACGTAGGCACGATCGATGATCGAGAGGGTCTCCTGCACGTTGTGATCCGACATCAGGATGCCGATACCGCGTTCCTTGAGATAGGTGATAATTCGCTGAATCTCGATAACCGTAATCGGATCGATCCCCGCGAACGGCTCGTCCAGGCACAGAAACAGCGGATCGAGCACCAGCGCACGAGTTATCTCGACCTTGCGACGTTCGCCGCCGGATAGCACCCCCGCCGTCGATTTCGCCAGGCGCGCGATATCAAGTCCGTCGAGCAACGTTTGCAAGCGCGCCTGCCGCTCTTCAAACGTAAGTGGCAGAGTCTCGAGTACCGCCAGCAGGTTCTGCTCCACGGTGAGCTTGCGAAACACAGAAGGCTCCTGCGGCAGGTAACTGATACCGCGTCGCGCCCGCTGGTAAAGCGGCAACATAGTGATATCTTCGGCGCCAAGCTTAATCGTGCCACTATCCGGCCGTAAAAGACCCACCAGCATGTAAAACGTCGTCGTTTTGCCGGCGCCGTTGGGGCCCAGCAGGCCCACCACTTCGCCATGCCCAATCCGGACGTCGACGTTGTTGACCACCGCACGCCCGCCATAACGTTTGGTCAGGCCGCTGCCAGCCAGTGCCGGAAAGGCCTCGACAGGCTTCAACTCGGCCTCGTCCAGCACGATATCGCGCTTGAGTTGTTCAACGTTGCCCATGGCCAAAACCAGTGTTCGCGGCACCTCCGCTAAACTTGTAGCGGCTTTCGCACGCTAGGGAAATGCGGGACGGGAGCCACTTGGCCCCCTTCCCCGTCTGTATAGTACGCCGCCGACGCTTCGCCGGATGCGGAATTTCCAACCTTTCAAAGCCGCCAGCGGGACGCGCTTCGCGTGAAGCGAGCAGGCGAGTCGGCGACTTGCGTAGAGACTCTGAAGTTAAACTTCCTTTAACCGAACCCGGGCATAGCTGCCCCCATGCAAAGTGCTGTGGTAGCTTAAAGCGCCGTGGCGGCACCGATGAAAATCTATCTTTGTGGCCCCATTATGGACGCGGCTCCGGCGGCAGCCAAGGATTGGCGCCGGCAAGCCAAGGAACGGCTGGGCGGCCGTTTCATTTTGCTTGACCCGCTACGCCGTGATTTCCGCGACCGCGAAATCGACTCGGCCAACGAAATAGTCGAATTCGACCTGCAGGACGTGCGCGACGCCGACCTGTTGCTGGTCAATTATAGTAAACCGTCGTTGGGCACGGCGATGGAGGTTTTCTATGCGAGCCACGACCTGGGCAAATTCGTAATCGCGTTCAGCCCCTTCAGCTATGCGGACTGCTCACCGTGGATGATCCGTTTTTGCACCAAGATTCTGCCCGACCTGGCCAGTGCGATTGAGTATATCGAACGGCACTTCAACTGATGCCGAGTTTGACGGCTCATCACGGCGGCACAAAACCTGGCAACAAACCTGGCTGATATTACGAGGAGCACATAGGTACAATCATTCGAAAATCGGCGTGGCTGTTCGTTGAAGGAATGGCGGGATGGCGAATAAAGACGATAACCGCGACAGTTCAGACCGGATCAGCCGCCGCCGCATGATTCGAAATGCCGCCCTAATCGTCGCCTCCGCCACCTTCAGCGGCATGAGCGGCGGTGTCGCACTTGCCGAATGGATACGGCTTGCAAGCCCGGTTCGTTACTCGCCTGAAGCGCAGCCTCACAGCCAGCCTAATTCAAACGATCAGAGTGCTCGCTCATTGTCGTTTCACAATGCACATACGGGCGAGAATCTGAACACCGTTTATTGGGAGAACGGGCGCTATATTCCTGATTCATTACATGCGGTGAATTATTTCTTCCGCGACTTCCGCGCCAACCAAATAGAGCCCATCGACCCGCGCCTACTCGACCTGCTGCATGCGATTCGAAGCCATCTCGGCAGCGAACGGCCCTTCACGTTGATTTCCGGCTATCGTACCGCCGCGACCAACGCATGGTTGGCGTCACGCCCCGGAGGCGTAGCCCGCCACAGCATGCATATCGAGGGGCGCGCCGCCGATATCAACCTGCCCGGCTGCGATCTCACAAGCCTGCACCACACGGCCCTGGCGATTCGTGGCGGCGGAGTCGGTTACTATCCGCATTCGGACTTCGTGCATGTCGATACCGGCCGCGTCCGCCATTGGCAGTTCGGCTAACCCGCGATTTTGCGCCAGCATTACTTGCGGCTCGATTTTGGCAAGTATCAGTGAATCACGGCATATATCCCGCGCTTCTCGCAACCGATCCGTGCGCTCACATTTGCTCAATCCCAACACCGGAGTAAACAAGAGAATCATCGCGATGAAATGTCGCGCAGCTTTGTTTGAGAGGAGCGCTGATGCCAGGTCCGCTCGACGGCTATCGTATTCTCGATCTTACGCAGATGATCTCCGGCCCGATGGCGACAATGATTCTGGCCGATCAGGGCGCTGATGTAATCAAAGTCGAACCACCAATCACCGGCGATCTTACCCGCGCCCTCGGCGGACGCCGCCACGGCATGTCGCCGACCTTCGCGGTGGCCAATCGCAACAAACGTTCTGTAGTCATCGACCTCAAAAGCAAAGACGGCGTGGCATTACTCAAACGCCTGCTTGGCCGTGCCGATCTGCTGGTGCAAAACTTCAGGCCCGGCACGGTCGAGCGCATGGGAATCGGCTACGAGGAATTGCATCCGCTCAAGCCGGACCTGGTCTACGTGTCGATCAGCGGCTTTGGCGAAACGGGACCGTACATCCATAAGCGCGTCTATGATCCGGTCGTGCAGGCGCTTTCCGGCCTCGCTTCGATCCAGCGCGATCCGATCAGCCAACGACCGCGTATGATGCGGGTGATCGTTCCCGATAAAGTCACTGCGCTCACCGCCGCTCAGGCCATGACGGCCGCGCTGCTCGCGCGCGAGCGCACCGGCAAGGGACAGCACGTGCGGTTGGCGATGCTGGACGCGACGGTCGCGTTCTTGTGGCCTGAATCGATGGCGCGTTACACCTTTATCAATCCTGGCCACGACACCGCCCTTCGCCCCAGTGATATTCCCGATCTCGTGTTCGAAACGGCGGACGGCTATATCACCGCCGGCGCGGTTTCCGACAACGAATGGGCAGGAATGTGCCGCGCGTTGGAGCGGCCGGAATGGCTCAACGATGCGCGTTTCAAATCCCCGGCTGACCGCGTCAGGAACGCCGGCATTCGCATCGAGATAACCGCCGAAGTGCTGAAGACCCAGACTTCAGCCACATGGCTTGAGCGGCTCGATCGCGAGCAGGTGCCATGCGCGCCGATTCTTAATCGCGAAGAGTTGCTTGACGATCCGCAAATCGCGGCCAATCATCTGATTGTTGAATCCGTCCATCCGCACGCCGGTGCGATGCGGCAGCCGCGTCCGGCCGCGCGTTTCGCCGACACTCCTGCCGGGATACGCTTTCCCGCGCCGGTTCTCGGCGAGCATACTGACACGGTTCTAGGAGAAGCGGGGATTACCTCTGAGGAGCTGTCGCACCTGCATCAAACGGCCGTCATCGCATAAGCCGCGATTTCTCGTCATCCAGGTCCATGCTAGCTCGACGCGGACAGCATCGCCGGCAGGCATTTGCGCGAATCAAAATAGGTTTCCGCGAGGTCGCGCGCGGCACGCCGATGGACGGCGTAATCCGAGTCAATTGCGGTCACGCCGGCGACCGCCTCCTCAATCGTGCTAAAGCTCAAAATTCCGCGGCCAACCGGCAAGCGCTGGCTGAAACCGGTTTCCCCGGCCAATACCGGCCGCCCGCTCGCTAGATAGCCGACACTGCGATCGCTGAACCATCCGGTGCGCAGTTCGCGGAATACCGGTTTGGGACACAGAATTTCAGCACGCGACCTGACAATGAAACGGCGGTAATCTTCGGGCGTACCGGCGACCCGATGCGGTTCACTTAGCCTCCATCCGTAGCTCGCTAAAGTGGCGCGGTCACCGGCGACATCATCAGACCCAATATTCGCGGCCAATTCGAACGGTCGCTTGGCGAGTTGTGGCAGCCGCGCATAGTTCAAATATGCCGCTCGCTTCGATGCGCTCAGCGTCCTTCCATTAAAAGGCAATTCCTCCCAGGTCCATTGCGTCACAGATGTAAACGGCGCTTGCACACCGGAATCGGGCATCAAGGGCCACGCGGGCATATACACGAACGGATTGAAGGCGTGCCATTTCAGGCCGAGCGTGGGTATCTCGCAATCCTCTTGATGTATCTTCGCGCCGACCGTCAGGAACGCTTGGTGACTATGGATACCCATATCCTCGTGTAAGCCGCACACCTGCAGATGGCCCGGGTCAACGTCGATCAGCACGCGGCGCCGAAAGGCCGATAACAGCGGTTCGCGCAAAGCGCAGCAGAAATTCCATAGCAGATCCGTCGAGTGAATCTGCTCGCGTATTGCCCTGATACTCATGCCGTAAGCGTCGCCGCGTTCAAGCGATTGCGGAACGTCGGGTTCAAATACGAACAAAGCGCAATCACGTTCGAACCCATATTGCGCCGCACGCGCAAAGAAGGTGCGGATGCGATTCCGATCCAGGGCCTCATCGCCCGAGGCCGGCAGCAATTCAAACCAAAATACGCGATGGCCCAGCGCGCGCAGCCCCAGCGGATACTGCAGAAACCAACTCCAATGACCACCGCCGGGCGGATATTTCGCCAGCGAGCCGTCTGCCAAAGCGATCAGCATCAGCTCATTTTGCTGGACGCCTTGTGTAAGTGAAAGCGCCTGAAGTGCGAGCTAAAGTGTAAATGCCCATGGCCGAAGCGATTTTTTGTCAAATAGAGCTTTTCATGGCGTGGTTTATGTTACACTCATCCGCTGACCTGCGAGTCGTTTGTGGATGCCTAGCCAAGAGCAGAGCCGCGAGGAATTTTCGTTCGATCGTGGCGGCGATTCCAGCTTGATTGTCCGACTGGCTGGAGACTGGCGGCTCACTGACGGCCTGCCCTCGACCGTCAATATTCAGCGCGAGCTTGCCAGCGGGGTGCGGTGCCTGCGTTTCGATGCCACCGCACTCAACCGATGGGATAGCAGTGTTCTTGCTTTCATAACACGGCTTGCGGACACCTGCCGCGAGCGGCGCATCGTGCTTGATCTGGCTGGCCTGCCTCCAGGCTTGCGGCGGCTGGTCGAACTCGCTGAAACGGTACCTGAACAAAAGCGCGATCATAAAGCCACGCACGCAACCCTTATAACTCGCCTCGGCGACTTCGCTCTCAGCTATAGCCAGGCGGCCGGCGATGTCTTCGAGTTCATTGGTGAAATCGCGCTCGCATTCGGCCGCATGCTGAGCGGACGAGCGCGTTATCGCCGCAGCGACTTCTTCCTGGTGATCCAGGACACCGGCGCCGGCGCGCTCGTGATCGTCGCCCTGATAAGTTACCTGGTCGGCACCATTCTGGCTTTCATGGGCGCTGTGCAGTTGCAACAGTTCGGTGCCTCCATCTACGTAGCCGACCTGGTCGGTGTTGCGATGGCGCGGGAGATGGGCGCGATGATGACCGCCATCATCATGGCCGGACGCACTGGCGCGTCTTTCGCGGCGCAGCTCGGCAGTATGAAGGTGCGTCAGGAGATCGACGCGCTTAACACCATGGGGATTTGGCCGCTGGAGTTCCTGGTGCTGCCGCGGCTGATCGCGCTGGTCCTGATGATGCCGCTGCTTACACTCTATGCGGACGCCTTTGGAATCCTGGGTGGCGCCACCGTAGCCGCCGGAATGTTGCATATTTCGTTGATTACCTACTTTCGAGAGACGATACGCGTGGTGAGCTTGTCTGACGTGATTGGCGGGCTCGTCAAAAGCTTGTTCTACGGCATTTTGATCGCGATTGCCGGCTGCTTGCGCGGCTTTCAATGCGGTAATAGCGCTTCCGCTATCGGCGAGGCGACGACCTCGGCAGTGGTGACTAGCATCGTCCTAATCGTCGCCGCCTCGGGACTATTCGCGCTGTTATTCAATATCCTTGGCTTATAGATGAAAGAGCATCCCATGCGTGAGCCAGCCTTTGATCCCGCCAGCGTTCGGCGCGAATCCGCGGAGCATATCGTCGTCCGCGATTTGACCATGGCGTACGGCGATTTCGTGGTGATGCGGGATATCAATTTCAGCGTGCGCCAGGGCGAGATCTTTATCATTATGGGTGGCAGCGGGTCGGGCAAAAGCACCCTCATGCGGCATTTGGTCGGCCTCAACGAACCCGCCAAGGGCGAGGTCTTTTACGACGGCGTCAGTTTCACGCGCGCTGATAACGGCCAACGAATTCGGATGCTGCGGCATTTCGGCGTGCTTTATCAGGCGGGGGCGTTATGGAGTTCCATGACGTTGTTAGAAAACGTCGGCCTGCCGCTGGCTCAATTCACCCATCTTTCTCAGGCCGATATTGAAGAAATCGCCGCACTCAAGCTGGCGCTGGTGGGGCTCAAGGGGTCCGAATCGTATTTTCCCAGCGAGATCAGCGGCGGCATGCAGAAACGGGCCGGACTTGCGCGCGCGATCGCGCTCGATCCTGAGATCCTGTTTTTTGACGAGCCGTCGGCGGGGCTCGACCCGATAAGCTCGCGCCTGCTCGACGACCTGATACTCGAATTACGTGAGAGCCTGGGCGCCACTATCGTGATCGTCACCCACGAACTGGCCAGCATCTTTGCAATCGGCGACAACAGCATCCTGCTCGACGGCGAAAGCCACACCATGATTGCGCAAGGCAATCCGAAAGAACTGGCCCATTCGCCTGATCCGCGCGTGCGGCGCTTTCTCGGCCGCGGCGAAGTCCGCGGCAACAGCGGCAGAGGTACGGATGGGTAAGCGAGCCAATCCCAAAATTGTGGGCGCCTTCATCCTGGGCGCAATCGGCCTGATTATCGTGGCGATCGTGCTGTTTGGTTCAGGCAAATGGTTCACCGCAAGCCGCAAGTACGTTTTGTTCTTCAGCGGCAATGTCAGCGGGTTGCGGGTCGGCGCGCCGGTCAAATTCAAAGGCGTGACGGTCGGCTCGGTGACAAAAATCCTGCTCAGCCTGACACCGCCGCCGCCCGGTTCCACCGCGCAAGCGATCGCGCGGATCCGCATTCCCGTTGTCATTGAAATTGATCAGCAGCGGATCGTTAGCCATGGCGGTTACGGCGGCATCATCAACAATCCAAAGATGATGAAGGAGCTGATTCGCGAGGGCTTACGTGCCCAGCTCAGCATGGAGAGCATCGTAACCGGCTTGCTCTACGTTGACCTCGATATGCATCCGGGGACGCCTGTCACCCTGATCATGCATCAGAAAAATCCGAAGTACCTGGAAATTCCGACCCTCCCCAACGCGCTCGAACAAGCGCAAACCTTCGGCACCGAGCTCATAACCAAGTTCAACAAACTTGATTTTGGACAAATAATCGAGTCACTTACCGAGACCGTCGGCGCCATCAATAGCCTGGTTAATTCGCCGCAAACCAAGGCACTGGTGGTTTCGCTTGGACGCACTTCGGACAACCTCAACGCCACGGCGTTAAGTTTGCGCGCGGCGTCCGACAACCTGGACCGCCAGATCGGACCGATGGCGGCCAGTCTGCGGCGCACCTCCGATAATGCTTCCGCCACGCTCGCCCAGGCACGACGCACTCTGGCCTCGATTCAAACCACCCTGGCGCCCGATTCTCCGCTTGACTACCAGGTGGTGCATACCTTGCAGGACGTGTCAGACGCGGCCCATTCGATTCGTCAGCTATCCGACTTGCTACAGCGTAATCCCAGCGCGTTGGTACGGGGACGCGCGGTCGGGAGCGAGCCATGAGGCGCAAGCCCCGTTGGCTTCCGTCGCTTTTGATCGCCGGCCTGATTGGCTTGAGCGCCTGCGGAAATATTCTGCAACCGCGCCCTAACCATTCGAGATTTTACGTGCTCACGCCCATCATGTCGCCTGAGAGAGCCGCGAGCGCCACGCGTTCAAGCCCTTCGATCGTCATCGGGCTCGGTCCCATCTCAATGCCGCCGTATCTCGATCGCGAGGAAATGGTAACGCGCGCCGGACCCAACCAAATCAATATCTCCAATCGCGATTTCTGGGCCGAACCGCTGAAAAAGGGCTTCAGCGGTACGCTGGCGACCGACTTTTCCGAGCTGCTCCCTGGTGCTCAGATCGTGGCCTTTCCGTGGTTCAGCTCAACCGGCATCGACTATACGGTCTCAGTCAGCGTTTTGCGCTTCGAGGGCGAGACGAATGGCACCGCCTTGTTGATCGCCAAGTGGGCGCTCAAGAATGGCCGTTCCGGACGGCTGCTCTACCCCGGTCAATCGAAAATCGTCGAGCCGATTGGGCCCAATCAGAATCAAGCGACCGCGCTTAGCCGCGCCTTGAACGCGATGAGCCGGCAGATAGCGGATGCGATTATCACGGTGCGGCAGCCCGCCTGATGCTGAGGGCTAATCCACATTCCGCTTTGCGACAAACCCGCTCTGCCCCCGCAGCGGACCGCTGGTGATTTGAACCATTGCGCCATTCGAGTCGCTCGAGAGGATTTTGACCGGGGTTTGATTATCGATCTGCTTGGCGGAAAAACTGGCGCCGAGGTTACCCATCATTCCTTCCACCCCGCCTTGCTGCTGCAATTTGGAAAGTTTGAGGTAGGTATCTTCGTTAGTATACAGCGGGATGGATTTGCTGTTGCCCGTGGCGACCAGCTTATGAGTACATCCCACGGTGGCGAATGCGATCACCACGGCGACCGCGATCACTGCCAATTTGGATTTCATACCCCTCCTCATGGACTGGCGCCGAAATTAATAAAGCTCATCCTATACGCGCGGCCGCGCGCCACTTTCAATCCCTGGGCCAGTTCCGGCGTTTCACGAAACCAGCCACTCTTGCAAATTGGTGCTATCTGCGGCAAGCCTCTGTCAGGCGAATGAAGATTCCATCCAGGGAGAGGAATACTATGAGTGGCTACACTATTATCGACGTCGATACGCACGTTACCGAAACGCCGGATTTGTGGACCAGCCGGGCGCCCGCCTCCATGCGCGACCGCGTACCACGTATCGAGACCAGCGACAAAGGACGCCTGTCATGGGTGATCGGCGGTAAGGCGATGCTGGCCAACCCAGGCATGACCGCCACGGCCGGAGTCGGGAGTTTCAAAAATCCGCCCAAGAGCTTCGAGGAAATGCATCCCGGAGCGTACGATGCCAAGGCGCGTTTGCGCTACATGGATGAGATGGGCATCTGGGCGATGGTCATGTATCCGAACGTTGGCGGCTTTGGTGCCCAGCAATTCCTGAAGTTGGGCGACCCGGAGCTGATGCTCACCTGTGTGCGAATTTACAATGATTGGCAGACCGAATGGGCATCGGCCGACGCGCGCCGCTTGCTGCCGATCACCTCTATACCTTTCTGGGATGTGAATGCCGCTGTCGAGGAAGTGCGCCGATGCGCAACGATGGGCCATAAGGGCATCTTGTTCACGGGCGAGCCGCAATCCTGGGGGCAGCCGCTGTTGGGCGACGCGCATTGGAATCCGTTGTGGGAAACGGCCGTCGAGTTGGACTTACCGATCAGCTTCCACATCGGTTCGGGCGATATGGAAGAAGGCCTGCTGCGCAGCCGAGTCGCGGCGTACGGCAGGATGGCCGCGTTTGCCGAACTGGCAGTCGATATCTTTCTGCGCAACGGGGTACAGCTCAACGACTTGCTCATGTCGGGCGTGCTCGCGCGTTATCCCAAGATAAAGTTCGTTTCGGTGGAAAGCGGCATCGGATGGATTCCGTTCGTGCTTGAGGCGATGGATTACCAGTTTCAGGGCAACGAGGTCGCCAAGGAGCATCCGGAGTTCGACTTGCTGCCGTCGCAATATTTCACGCGCAACGTCTATGCCTGCTATTGGTTCGAACAGACCGCACCGCAACGCCTGGTCGACAAGATTGGAGTGGACAACATCCTCTTTGAGACTGATTTTCCCCATCCGACCTCCCTTTATGGCGACGAGGTGCACGCGCGGATAAGGGGCGGCCTCTCAGGTTGTGAAGAATCCGTCCGGCATAAGATTTTGTGGGAGAATGGCCGCAAGCTTTACAAGGTCACACCACCAACCGCCGCCGACGAGGCCAAGCGCACCGCCGCCGCATAATCACGAGCTCTCGAGCTGGATGAATTTAGTAGTTGGGACGGGCGCGCGCGCCCGTCCCATCAGTAA
>JBOHWM010000212.1:0-4225 GCA_050736555.1 Binataceae bacterium (SeqCode) | reverse complement strand
CAAGACTCGCCTGATCCATTCCCGAACGCACCTCGCGGACTCGTTTGTTCGGCTTCACTCCGTTCCGTCTGATGCGCTTCGTTCCACTTCGCCGTCGGCTCCGTTGGGGAAACTATACACAAAGCTTATTTGTCATTCTGAACCGAGTCCGCGAGGTGGAGAATCCCGAAAAAAGCCATTGGAAAGATAGATTAACCGGGATTCTTCGGTGCCAGAATGACAGAACCTACTGTGTACAACTCCGCTGATGCGCTCGGCCTCAGTTTGCTCCGTCCAGTGTCTGTCTAAATCGTAAAACATCTTAATTATTTTGCGCCGACTCCTAAGTCAAGAAAGCCTCGGTCTAGCCGGAGCTCTCGCCACGCCGGTGTGCCAGCTCAAACAGGGCCAGCGCCGTCGCCACCGCCACGTTGAGCGACTTCAATTGCCCGCGCATGGGAATACGCACAAGGAAATCCGACCGCTTTTTGACCAGTTCACGCACCCCGCCGCCTTCCGCCCCGGCAATCAGCACGAGCTTGCGCGCGACGTCCAGATGATAGAGCGAAACCTCCCCCTCCGGCGCCAAAGCCGCGATCCAATAACCAGCCTCCTTCAATTGCTCCAGGGTCCGCACGACGTTGCCGCATCGCGCGATCGTGAGATGCGCCCAGGCGCCGGCCGAGGCCTTGATCGCCGCCGGGGTCAGCCCAACCGTATGGTCACGCGCCAATATAACCGTTTGTACTCCGGCGCCTTCGACGGAGCGCAGCAAAGCGCCGAGATTGCGCGGATCGGTCACGCCGTCGACCAGTACGAGCGGGTCAGGCGCCGCCGCGATCACGTCTTCCAGCGCCGCATAGCGATATTCGCGTACAAGTGCTATCAGCCCCTGATGACGTGCTTCGGAACCGGCCATGTGACGCAAGGTGTCATCGTCGGCGCTGATCACGCGCCCACCGTTGGCACGGATTAGGTCCGCCTCATGATTGAAGCGCCGCTCATTGCCGGCGCGAATATAAAGCGTGCGCACAGCCGCCGGTGTGGCCGCCAGTAATTCACGTACCGGTTCCACGCCAAAGATTATGTCGCCGCCCTCATCATTCGCGCGGCCAGCCCGTTGCTCGTCGCGCCGATGCGAAATATCCGCGTCTTTGCCGCGATCGCGCTGGCGCACGCTGGTTGACGGATTCGCGCTGGTTGCATGCTGGCCGCGCGGCTTGAATTTCAGATGATCTCGCCGATTTTTCATCGCCATCCATGTTATCCTCTGCTCACCCTGGATTGCATGGGGCGCGCGTTATCGCCGAGAGATAGCCCGCCTCGCGTTTCCTTCGTGACAATCGCAGTCTAAACTGAAGCCTCGGCGCTCAGGCGTCGTACCCAAGAACGTGCGCATCCCTGGTCTCACGACTCTCGACCGTTATATCGAACGCGAGGTGGTCGCACCGTTCGCGCTCGGCGTGATCCTGCTGACCTTCGCCCTGGTCAGCGGACGGCTGCTCAAGTTGACCGAAATGGTGGTGAATCATGGGGTCACGCTGGCCGACGTCGGCGCGCTGATCGGCTATATCATGCCGGCCTTTCTGGAACTGACCTTTCCGATGGCGGTATTGCTCGGGGTGCTGATGGGATTCGGTCGCATGTCGGGAGACCGCGAGCTCATCGCCGCCCGCGCCTGCGGGGTAAGCCTCTATCGGCTGGCAGTGCCGGTGCTCGGTTTTGCGCTAGTCATCTATGCGCTTTCGAGTTGGCTCGCGTTTTCGGTGCGGCCGTGGGCGAATTCAAGCCTTGAAAAATTAATTGTCGACATGACTCAGACTCGTTCGACCGCCGGGCTCAAGGAAAAAGTCTTCAACCGTAATTTCCCCGGCCTGGTGGTCTACGTCGATCATATCTCGCCCGCCAACGAAAGCCTGCATGGCGTGCTGATCTCGGACGTCCGCAATCGCCACCAAGAGAACACCATCATCGCACGCCGCGCCGTGATCGTACCCAACAAGGGTCAGGACGGAGTCACTTTACGTTTGTACGACGGTTCGATTTTCGGCCTCGAGCCGGACAATAACGCGAGCCACGTCACCTCCTTTCGTATCTACGATCTGAGCGTGCGGCCGCACGATCAACTCGGCGCAGCCAATCGCGACCCCGAAGAAATGTCCTATAGCGAATTGCTCGCAACCATTACCAAGGCTCGCCACGACGGTCATCCGGATTACGACGCTGAAACTGAGCTGGCCAGCAAGTACACCCTGCCGTTCACGACGATTCTCTTCGCTATTATCGGCATCCCGCTCGGACTCAAGCCCGCTCGTGGCGGCCAGTCGGAACGCTTCGGCGTCGCCATCGCACTGTTCTTCCTCTACTACTCGCTGATGCGCGCGGGTGAGGCGCTGGCGCAACGGGGCAGGCTTGACGCGTTCGTCGCGATGGCCATACCGGACCTGGTGTTTGGCCTCTTGGCGCTGTGGTTATTCTATCGTAGCGCCTCCGATCTAGGCGACCAGGGCCGCGGACCGGGTGATATTTTGTGGGATTTGGTCGAACGCTATGAACGGCGCAAGGAGGCCGCATGAAGCTCCATTCGCGCCTCTCGCCAACCATGGATCGCTTCCTTGCGGGGCAATTCTTCGGTCCGTTCCTGGTCTGTCTGGGCGCCTTCACGGTGGCTTATCTGCTCGGCGACATGTTCGATCGTTTCAACGATCTGATTCATTATGGCGGCTTCGGCCTACTCGGACTGGAATACTTCGGCTTCAAGATTCCTCTGATCGTTTCGCAGTTATTGCCCGTCGCATGTCTGGCCGGCGTGTTGCTGGGCTTCGCCCTGCTCAACCGTAGCGGCGAAGTATTGGCCTGCCAGCAACTCGGTATCAGCCGGCTCGAAATGGTGGTTCCCGTGTTGCTGGTGGCGGCACTCATCTCAGTGTTTGATTTCGCGCTGAGCGAAGCCGTCGTACCCTACACCACGCGCGAAGCCCGGTATCTCTACGAGGTGCAACTTAAGAAGCGCCAGTTAAAGGGTGTCTTCGCCAACCGTCGAATTTGGGTGCGGGTGCGCGACGGCTTTCTCTCGGCTGAGCGCTACGATCCAAAAACCCAGACTCTGCGCGACGTGACGCTTTACGACATCGGCGCCAAATACAAGCTGCGCGACATCGTCCATGCCGGTAGCGCGCAATGGAATGGCCACGCCTGGATACCCGCGGCAACGACCGATTTGAAACTCGCTCGCAACGGCGTCGTTACCGCGGTCGCCCACGCCCCCGGCTTCGGCTCGGACGTTAAGCCCTCAGATTTAAGCCTGCTCAAACTTGATCCCGACGAGTTCAGCTTGTGGGAACTCGACCGTTATATTCACGACCTGCGCAGCAAGGGACTCGACCCGGGAGGGTATTTCGTCGATCGTGATTTGAAATACGCGATGCCGCTCGCGTGCGTGATCATGGTCGCGCTCGGCATCGCGCTCAGCCTCGACCCCTTGCCGCGCCATTTGAGCCTGGGCCGCAGCTTCGGCCTGGCGATTGGAATAGGCTTCGGCTATTGGCTGGCTTTTGGCCTGACCTCGTCGCTCGGACGTTCGGGCATCATGCCGGCGTGGGTGGCGGCGTGGCTGCCCAATATGACCTTCGTAGTCATAGCGTTTTCCATCTTTCTCTTCGGCGAAGAGCACTAACTCTTCCTCCATCCTTGATGTGCGGACTCACCGCTATACGTGGGCGCTCGTTTGTCGCTTCGCTAGTGACGTGCCCTTTCCGAGTATGATTGCCCGATCCGGGTTCTCGGCTTCGAAGGGCGGATTCGAATCGTCGCAATCAGCTAATGGCTCAACGTAAGGAATGGATCAGAATGTAAGGCATGGCGACGTCAACGATCACGAGCAAAGGCCAGACTACGATACCGGGCGAGATCCGCCGGCATCTGAACCTCAAGGCCGGCGATAGGGTCGAATTTATCGTGGAATGCGATGGGAGAGTGGTGCTGGTGCCAGCCACGGTGGACGTAAAGGAGTTGAAAGGCGTGCTGGCTCCCGCGCCGCGGCGAGTATCACTTGAAGAAATGGAAACGGCAATCGGCAAGCGGGCGAGACACGGATGACGGGCATCGACACGAACGTCCTGGTGCGTTATCTCGTTCAGGACGATCCCGATCAGGCGCGGAAAGCCACGCGATTTATAATTGATGAATGTTCCGCTGATTCGCCCGGCTTAATCAACCGCGTCGTGATGTGTGAGCTGGTCTGGGT
>JBOHWM010000211.1:0-1663 GCA_050736555.1 Binataceae bacterium (SeqCode) | reverse complement strand
GGTAACCATCGTAAAGCGCGGTTTCAACCCGCACGCCCAAGCCTCCGGGCGCGTGATGGTTGCTCACCACGCCCGGTGACGGCAGATGGGTATCGGGGTCCTCGGCATAAACGCGGAATTCCATCGCCGAGCCCGTGACCTCGAACTGGCGACGCTTGGGATCGAGCGGTTCGCCGGTGGCGATACGGATACTTTCTTTTACCAGGTCGGTCGCCGTCACCATCTCGGTGACGCCATGTTCAACCTGGATACGCGTGTTCATTTCGATGAAGAAAAATTGTCCGTCCTGAGCAAGTAAGAACTCGACCGTGCCAACGTTGGAATAGCCGACCACTTCCGCGGCACGCACGGCCGCCTTGCCCATTTTCTCGCGCAACCGTTTGGTCATTACCGGACATGGCGCCTCTTCGAGCACCTTCTGATGACGCCGCTGAATCGAGCAGTCGCGCTCACCCAAGTGCATCGAAGCGCGATGATTATCCGCGAGAATCTGAAACTCGACGTGGCGGGCGCGCTCAAGATATTTCTCCAGGTACATCGTACGCGAGCCGAACGCCGCCTCGCTCTCGGCGCGCGCCAACGGAAACAGCCGGCCGAGTTCGTGCATATCACGCGCGACCCTCATGCCCTTGCCGCCGCCGCCCGCCGCCGCCTTGATTAGAACGGGAAAGCCGAGTCGTTTAGCGTCCACCTGCGCTTCGCGCAATTCGGTCACGCCGGTCCCCTCGCTGCCAGGCAAACAAGGAACCCCCGCGCGCTTCATGATGCGGCGCGCGCGCGGCTTGTCGCCCATCAAGCGAATGTGTCGTGCCCGAGGGCCCACGAAACTTACGCCTGAGCGGCGGCAGGCCTCCGCAAAGTCACCATTTTCCGACAGAAAACCGTAGCCCGGATGGACCGCGTCGGCACCATAGGTCAGCACTGTGCTGATGATCGCGGGAATATTGAGATAGCTGTCCTCAGCCGCGGCCGGACCGATACAAACCGCTTCGTCCGCCATCCGCACATGCAATGACTCCTGGTCGGCGGTGGAATAAATCGCGATTGTCTTGATGCCGAGTTCACGGCAGGCGCGAATTATCCGAATCGCGATTGTGCCCCGGTTGGCCACCAGAAGCTTCTTGAACATTCGTTACAGTCTCCCTGCTCCTTCCAATTCTTCAGCAGCGCTTTAAAACCATCTTCGTTGATATAGATAATTTCGCCATCAGAAGGCGGCCATACCGCGTCGTCGGTTCACTCCTAACTAAGTTCCAGGACGGCTAAAGGCTGGCCGTACTGTACTGGTTGGCCATTCTCGCACAGGACCCTGACCACGCGGCCGGCCACTTCCGCCTCGATCTCATTCATCATCTTCATCGCTTCGATGATGCACAACGGCTGGCCCTTGCGCACCGAATCGCCTTCTTCAACGAACGGTGCCGCATCAGGCGACGACGCGCGATAAAACGTACCAACCATCGGGCTTGGCACCATGCGCTGATTCGGACCGAGTTCCAAGGTTTGTAGACCCGCCGGCGCAGCTTTCATCACCGCTTCGACACGCCTGACGGCACCTTTGGCCGGGCTCCGCGCGGGCGCGTCCGAGGTTCGCGGTTCGGCGACGCGGCGGTTCGCGCCGGTCTCCTCGGCGTCGCCAGTCAGCGCACGCACGAGCCTCACC
>JBOHWM010000210.1:0-4360 GCA_050736555.1 Binataceae bacterium (SeqCode) | reverse complement strand
GCCATGGCTTCAGCACTTCCATCAGCGTCGCGCTCGTAACCGCCGCGATCGCGAGAAGCAACCGCCCCAGATGCGCGCGAGTCCGGCGCACGACCTCGCCGTAAAGCCCGAGGCTACCCATCAAGTCTCGGCTGCCGCTTTAGCGGCCACATCATGCGAATTGAGCACCCTTGCGGTGTCGGCGCAGGCGGCGGCGATAAGGCGCGGGACTTTGCTTGCCCGGATGATGCCAATCATTCCCGCCAAGATGATCAGAATCGCCGTCACAATGGCCGCGATCGGGACCGTATAACCGGCCAGAAGTATCGTGGCAAATATGACCAACGCGGGAATCAGCAGCCGCACCAGTTCGATTCGCAGGCGCCAGCCAACCGCAACTTCATTGGCTCGTTGCAAAAGCAGGATCGGCACGCGCAGCGCCGGGACGATCTCCAATTCGAGATCATAGGTTTGATAGCCGTCGGTCAGGGCCACGCTCGCACCACGCCGCACCAACGCTTCGCGCATCACCGCGACGGCTCGTTCAACGTCAATTGTCGCGTCGGAGAGCTGGGTTGTGCCAGCCAGCCTAACCGCCGCGGCCGGTGCGCCGTTGAGGTCCGGAGTGAAACGCATGCGCACTCGCGCCCGCTCGTAACTACGCACCACCGGACCCAGTAACCACAGCAGCGCGAGTATCGCGCGGCCGCGCGGCCCGCGCACCGAACTGGCGCGCACCGTAGCCGCGCCGAGGCATGCGCTGGTGACGGTCGCGATCACGCCGAGTATTCCGAGCACCAGAAAGAAGCGGTTGAAAATTCCGGCGATGAGCAAAATTATCGCGAGTACGAGCCATTCAATCGTAAGCGGCCATTGCGCCGAATGATCCGATTTTTTGTCAGGATAGACGGTCTGAAACAGTCCCCGGCCAAAGGCGCCATAATAGATGGGAGCATCCGCGCCGAACCATGCCGCCAGCCGTCCGCGCACGTATACGCCCTCCTGGCTATGGCGAGGATATTTGCGCGCGAGTAACCCTTCCGCATATCCATAACCGCCTTGCTGACGCAAATAGGCGCCGAGTGTACGCCGCCGCTCATGCATTACGATTGCGCCCGGCGCGTAAGCGAGCTTCAAGCCGCGTTCACGCAGGCGCCATGACAAATCGACATCGTCACCCGCCTGCCGGAAGGCGGGATCGAACGGCGCCGTTTCCGCCGCTTTAATCGGCGCCTCGCGATTGAGCGCCATGTTGCATCCGCATAGCTGTGCCAGTTCATCCGCGCCCATGCGCACTTCGGCAGGTTCGCCCGGTGCCGCCGCAATCGCCGCGGCCAGTGCCGAATGTGGCGCGGGAGGGAAATTTGGTCCGCCGGCGGCCGCCGCGCCCGTGCGCCTAATCACCTCAGCCAAATGGTAGAGCCAGTCGGTCTCGGCGCGCGCGTCGGCGTCAATGAAGGCGATGATACGGCCTTTCGCCGCCGCGATGCCCTCATTGCGGGCTACGCTGAGGCCGCTATGTTGAAGGCGAAGCAACTTTACTCCGGCCGCCTGGGCAATCGCGGCGCTCCCATCGGTTGAGCCGTCGTCCACCACAATGACTTCGTAGTCGGGATAATTGAGCCGCGTGAGCGAAGCGAGGCATTCACTAAGGGTTGCCTCCGCGTTATGGACCGGCACAATCACCGAGGCCATCGGCGCCGCTTTAAGTGGCGGTGGGATAGGGCCGCGGAAAACCTCGCCGAGCACGTGGAATGCACGTTTAGACTGCCGTTCGCGCGAAACCAGGCCAAATGCCCAATCGCTTATCTCGGCTCCGCCCGTGTGCCATTCGTCCGTAAACGCGAAAACCACGAAACCCGACAGCCCCAGTTCAAAAGCCGCTTGCGCCTGCCATGAAAGCAATTGCGCCTGATGCTCCTCGCCTTCGCGAATCGTATCCATTCCAGTTTCGCTCAGGATCAATGGGCGCTCGCGCGTGGTTCCCATCAGATGGGTCAGGTAGCGGCGAAAATCGCTTTCGCGATGGAGATAAACGTTGAAGCAAATGACGTCGAGAAAACTGATGTCCAGGTATTCCGCCGGTGGATAGTTGGAATAGGTGAAGAGGCCGTCGGGATCGGCTTGCTTGCCAATATCGTAAAGCTCTTGCAGGAAGCGGCTGACCGCACGCGGCCCGTGCCATCGCACCATATCCGAGCGTACTTCGTTGCCAAGACTGTACGCGGCGATGACTTCGCCGTATTGTCGCATCCGGGTAACGCCATCGCGAATCGTTGTGCGAATCTCGCGCATCATCTCCGAAGAATCGAGAAACGCCATGTGGAATGGCCACGGCATCCCGACCATCAAACGCATTTCATGCTTCGCCGCGAGTTCGAACATCCACTCGGGCGGCGGTACGTAGACGCGCACCAGGTTGGCACCCAGTTCGCGCATCGCCCTGAAATCCGTGGCGGCGCACTCGGGTTCGGGATAGCGTTCGCCGCGCGAATTGGGGGCGAATGGACCATACGAAACCCCACGCACGAAAAACTTGTGCTCGCCCTCGTGAAGATACTTGTCGCGGGCCACCAGGCGCCTCATCCGCATGAGCTAAGCTTAAATGCCGGGGTCAGGCAACGACCAGGCGGAGCGACGCTAGCGAAGCCAGGTAAGGAGTCCGCGACGTGCACTTAATGGTGGACCGAGCCGGCGAGCTGCGTTCAGAATTATGAGTTTGCGAGCTGAGTTCAAAATCGCGATTCCGCAAGCTACGCCTGGAATGAAGATGGTGCGCATCGGTTTTCTCAACGCGGACCGTCGCCTATGCTTCAGAATATGAACGGTGATTTGATTCCAGTTGATCGATTTGTAGATCTCAGCGGTCTGAGGCTCCATTTTCTTGATTGGGGCGGCGAGGGCGCGCCGATCGTAATTCTTCACGCGACCGGGTTTCTCGGCCGCATTTACCAGCCTATCGCGCAGGCGCTTACGCCAATCGGCCACGTCTATACATTGGATCAGCGTGGTCATGGGGATAGTGCGCGTCCCCATCCCGAAACCTATGAGTGGGATTTGACGGTGCGCGACCTCGAAGATTTCATGCTCGCGACGGGACTTGTTCATGCGCGCGCGCTGGGTCATTCGGCTGGTGCCACCGCGATGGGTGCGCTTGCCAGCCGCCGCCCCGACCTGATCGCGCGCAGCGTTTTGGTCGAACCGGTTATCTTCGAAGCGGATGACCGTGCGGATGGCTCTGGAGGCCGTCCCGACGAACTGTATGAGCGCACGCTTAAGCGCAAGCGCTCGTTCGACAGTGTCGAGGCGATGTTCGAGAATTTCAAGAGTAAGCCACCCTACGACACCTGGCGTCGTGATATTTTGCGTGACTATTGCGAATACGGTACCAGCCCCGATGCGGACGGCAGGCGCGTCCTCAAATGCCTGCCGGAGACCGAAGCGGCGATTTACGGTTCGGCGCGCAACTTCGACGGCCTCGGCTATTTGCTGCGATGCGCGGTGCCGATGCTCGTGATGTTTGGCGCGCAGACCAATACGGAGGGCGTGACGCTGGCGGACAAGATCCGCGCGCCCCATCGCCGCGTCGTCATCGTGCCTGGCACCAGCCATTTCATGCCGATGGAGCGGCCGGACATCGTTGCTCAGATGGCCTTCGACTTTATGCGCCCGGAATAGTTAAACGCGGCTCCAGATTTTGGCAAACGGATCCCAGTCAGAGTCGCGATGCCATTCGTACTCCATCGCGACGGCCACGGCCTCGGCCGCGTCTTGACTCTCGATGCGCGCGATTAGCGCCAGTGCCATGTCAATGCCGGCCGACACTCCAGAAGACGTGACAAACCGGCCGTCCTCGACCCATCGTGCTTGCGGTACCCATCGGACCGCCGGTCCCTGTGTTGTCACCCAATCATACGAGCGCTTATTGGTGGTCGCGCGACGGCGGTCGAGCATTCCGGTACGCGCCAGCAAAGCCGCGCCGGTGCACACCGACGTGACAAATTCCGCCGTCGCGCCGCGCGCGCTGAGGAAGGCAAGGAGCGTGCGGTTATTAACTTCACGGCGCGTACCGATACCGCCGGGCACAAGCAGCAGGTCAAGCTCCAGGCAGTCGGAAAAACTATAATCGGCCAGCACCGTCAGGCCCTGGGCGCTCCTCACCGCTCCACTCTTTTCCGCCACCGTCATAACTCGAAAGACGTGGCTAAGATGAGCGCTACCAAACGCTTCCGCCGGTCCGAAAACGTCCAACACTTCGAATTCGTTGAACAGAATAATGCCGACTGTATGTGGAGTCGCCATCAAAGCCCCCGCTGAACCGCGAACCCAGTCATGGCGTGCGATCGTAAACGCGAGCCTGAGGCGAAGCAAAGATGAGAAC
>JBOHWM010000209.1:0-3644 GCA_050736555.1 Binataceae bacterium (SeqCode) | reverse complement strand
TTCTTCGCTGCGCTCAGAATGACAGAGTAAATCCTTTTGCTGAGTTTGCTTTAGCGGCTGGAGGCCGATTCGGAACAGATTTGTTCCGCGGCGCGCGGTTCTGACCGGCCGAGTTCTTCGCCAACCCGGCGCATCACGACGTAAAAAATCGGTACGAACGGCACCGCTACCAAGGTGGAAGTGAGCATCCCACCCAGCACCACGGTGCCCAACGCTTGCTGGCTGGCCGAGCCCGCGCCGGACGCGATCGTTAACGGTGCCACGCCGAGCATGAATGCGATGGAAGTCATCAGGATAGGGCGAAAGCGTCGTCGCGTCTCTTCGATCGCCGCCTCGGACGCCGTCATGCCTTCGGCGCGCTTAGCTGGCGTGCGAATTCGACGATCAGGATGACGTTTTTCGCTCCCAGCGCGATCATCAGGACCAGACCTATCTAGGTGTAGATACCGCACGGAAACAGCCGCGCGAATAGCGCGATGATGATGCCCACCAGCGCTATCGGCACTGTGATAATCACCGTCGCCGGGTCAAGCCAGCTCTCATATTGGCCAGCAAGGCGCCAGGAATACCAACGTGATCGAAAGCGCCACGATAAGATAGCTTTGGCCGCTGGCGAATTTTTCCTGGTAGGAAAGCCCCGTCCATTCGAAACCCATGTCGCGCGGCAGTACTTCGTCTGACGAACGTCTTCATCATCGCGAGCGCCTTGCCCGCTGTACTTTTGCGGATTCGGAATTCCGATAATGGTTGTGGCGGAATACGGATTGTAGCGCGTTACGAGGTCCGTCCCGAGAATGCGGCGAGCGTCAAGCAACGCCCCAGCGGCACCATATGGCCGGACCGGTTGACGACGTACAGATTGCCGATGTCTTCGAACCGCCTTCGGTAATCCGTCCCCGTCTGCATCCGCACCTGGAAGTTCTGGTTGAATTGATCGAATTGATTGACGCAGCTCGATCCCAAATAGGTCTCCAGTGTCTCGAATACCTGGTTGAGATCGACACCCAGCGAACGCGCCATCGTGCGATTGATACCAAGATAAAGTTGCGGGCTATCGTCATTGAAGGTGCTGAACGACATCAGCAAGAAGCCGGCGTCGCGTTAGCTCTTCGCAGAATATCTTGCACCCCCTTTTCCAGTCCGCGCAGACCAGCCCCGCCGCGGTCTTCGACCATTATCTGAAAACCGAAAGCGCTGCCCAGCCCAGGAATTGGCGAGAGCGGAAGCGCGGTGCATTGCGTTCAGGAATTGTCCGTAATTTAGGCGAAAGCTCCTTCAAGAAATTTGCCTGGATGAAATTTTTCGGCCGCTTGTCCCAATCCTGGTAGACGGCGAACGCCGTGATCACGTTGGAGAGTTTGGCCGCGTCCCGAGCAGCCGTCGATCGTCACCCATCCTTTCACCCCCCGCTACTCCGAAGGATAGTGTCTATATCCTTCGCCACGGCATGCACCCACAATGTGCCCGCGCCAGGCGGAGGCTCCGCGATTAGAACCGCAATAGCCTTGGTCTTCGAGCGGCACGAGCGCGGTTGGATAAAAGGAATAAACCCATTCGACCGCGTCGGTTAGATCACATCGTGGCCCGCTTTCATGTCCGGTGGTCGTCACGAATCGCATCGCAGTTAGCATGAACATCGCAAAGCGAGCAGCCGGGCGGCCCGATTCGCAAGCTCGAAAAATCGCGGCATTGAACCATTTGCCTTACGAATTGCCGCTCAGGCCTCCATGGACGGCGGAAATAGGCACGCGCTGGTCGTCACTCAGGAGTGGTTGGGCGCGTTTGAGTGCCGCTTCAGTCTCGCGCAGCAAATTCGCAAAAACTTCGGCCGCCGGCTTGAGCTCGTTGATCAAGCCTGCACCCTGCCCGGCCGGCATAAAGCCGCGTCGCGAATCGAAATCACCGCGCAGGCCCGTGTAATTCATCACACCGTTGCGCGTCGAGATATTCGCCTGTTCCGGGAATGGTTTTATCTTCTCTGGCTCCCGCTCCCATTCCATCGCGTATTCGGTGCGAATCACGCGGCAAGTTTTGCCGGTATACGCGCGCGTGCGCAGGGTGGAGTCTTCGCGCGCCTTCAGGATCATCTCGCGATAAACTTGCGCGGCTTGAGCCTCGTGCGTCGCGATAAAGCGTGTGCCGATAACCACCCCTTGCGCACCCAATGTCAGGGCCGCCGCGATTTGCCGCCCATCGGCGATACCGCCCGCGGCGAGCACCGGCAGACGCACCGCTTCGAGCATCTGCGGGATTAGCGCGAGCGCGCCAATCTCGCCGGTATGGCCGCCGGCCTCGGTCCCTTGCGCCACCACCACGTCGGCTCCGGCCTCCTGCGATTTGATACCGTGACGAACTTTGCCGCACATCACCACGACCTTCATGCCGTGGTCATGCATGGTTTTGATAAATTCGGCGGGAACGGCGAGACCGGCCACGAAAATTTTGATGTTCTCTTCCAGCAATACGGGAATATGTGGCCGGATCATCTCAGGAATCGGCGCCAGCATATCGACCGCGAAGGGTTTGTCGGTCAGTTCTTTAGTACGGCGGATTTCCGCGCGCAACTGATCGGGGTTAAGCGAGGCCGCCCCGATAATACCAAGGCCGCCCGCATTCGAGACCGCCGCGACCAACTTATGCATCGCGACCCCGCCCATGCCGGCGAGGAAAATCGGATATTTGATGCCAAAATAGTCACATATCGGTGTGTGTAGCACTGTGCATTTCCTTCATTGCTTATAATTTCCCTTGACGCATCATATCACCAATGTTTCATGTGAAACGTACACCAATGACGTGCCATGGAACAGAATAGACTAGCATCGTTTATTACACTCGCACGCCCATCAATTCCCGCGCATGCGCGCCGCCATACGCTCGCCAATCATCACGGCGGTCAGATGCGTATTAGCGCGTACCATCAACGGCATTACCGAAGCGTCGATTACGCGTAGGCCCTCGGTGCCAATCACACGGCATTGCGGGTCAACCACCGCGTTGTGATCACTCCCCATGCGGCAGGTGCCCGCCGCATGCTGCACGTCGAAGCAGTTCGCCATCATCCATTCGTCACGCACGGACGAGTCGCTAATACCCCGCTTACTCGCGGATGCGCGGACTTGAGGGTTGGACGGCTCGAATTGGATATAGGGATGCCCCTTGCGGCCCAGATAAATGCGATCGGCTATCGAGCGCATCGCGCGATCGGATCCGAGTTGGCGCAAACGATCGACCGCATCACGCATCCGAAGCAAATCACGCGGGTCCGATAGCAGGTGAAAATGGATTTCAGGATTGCGCTCCGGGTCGTGGGAAACGATCCTGAGTTCGCCGCGTGAGAAACTCTGATACACCGCCACCCAAACATGCCCATACGCCAGATCGGTTGGTTTCCCGCCGAGCAGATTGTAGGCGATCATGATCATGTCGTTGCGGCCGGTGCCCTCTAGCCCAGAACTGTAGCGCACACAGCAATTCGTATGACGTGCCGTGAGGTCTTTGGCGCGCGCGCGCGGCATGAGTTCGAGCACCAGGGACAACTGCGGATGTTCAAGTAAATTGCGTCCCACCGGCGCGTCGAATCTCACCGGGATACCCAGTGGTTCGAGCACGCTGGCCGGTCCAATTCCTGAGCGCATCAGGAT
>JBOHWM010000208.1:0-4675 GCA_050736555.1 Binataceae bacterium (SeqCode) | reverse complement strand
ACGTTCACCTACGGACGTTATTTGCTGACGATCCGCGGCGGGGCGAGCGTTTCACGATCACCGAGGCCGGGCTTTATTTCGATTACTCAAAACATCGCACCACCGGCGAAACCTTGCGCCTGTTGCTGACGCTGGCCAACGAAGCGGGCCTGCAACAGCGTATCGCCGCGATGTTCTCGGGCGAAAAAATCAACCTGACGGAAAAACGCGCCGTGCTGCATGTCGCGTTGCGCGCTCCGCGTGGCGAATCGATCAAGGTCGACGGCCAGGACGTCATTCCCGAAGTGCATGAGGTGCTTGATCGCATGGCCGATTTCAGCACGCGCGTGCGCGACGGTTCATGGCTGGGGCGGACAGGCAAGCCGATTCGCAACGTCATCAATATCGGCATCGGCGGCTCCGATTTGGGGCCGGTGATGGCGTACGAGGCGCTGCGCCATTACAGCGATCGCCGCTTGACGATGCGCTTTGTCTCGAACGTTGACGGCACCGATTTTTTTGAAGCCACGCGCGACCTCGACCCGGCCGAGACGCTCTTCATCATCTCGTCGAAGACTTTCACCACGCTCGAGACCATGACCAACGCGCGTACCGCGCGGCAATGGAGCGTCGGGGCGCTGGGGGAAGACGCGGTGGCACGGCATTTCGTCGCGGTCTCGACCAACGCCGGCGAAGTGGCCAAATTCGGCATCGACACGCGCAACATGTTTGGCTTTTGGGACTGGGTCGGCGGGCGATACTCGATGGACTCGGCGATTGGGCTGTCAACCATGATTGCGATCGGGCCGGATAATTTCCGCGCGATGCTCGCCGGCTTTCACGCTATTGACCAGCATTTCCGCACCGCGCCGCTTGAGCGCAACATGCCGGTGCTGATGGGCCTGCTGGCACTTTGGTATAACGATTTTTTCGGCGCCCAGACGGTTGGCGTTTTTCCCTACGAACAGTATCTAAAACGTTTTCCCGCCTACCTGCAGCAGCTCACGATGGAGTCAAACGGCAAGCACGTGACGCTCGAGGGCACGGCGGTTGACTACCAGACCGGACCGATCTATTGGGGCGAGCCGGGCACCAACGGACAGCATTCATTCTATCAGCTTATCCATCAGGGCACCCGGCTAATCCCGTGCGACTTTATCGCCTTTGCGCATCCACTTAACCCGCGGGGACGGCACCATGACCTGTTGATCGCCAACGTTTTGGCGCAGGCCGAGGCGCTGGCGTTTGGCAAGACCCCGGAGCAGGTGAAAAGCGAGGGCACGCCGGATTGGCTCGTGCCGCATCGCGTGTGTGAGGGCAACCGGCCCTCCACGATGATTTTTGCCGAGCGGCTAACGCCCGAAACCTTGGGGAAACTGGTCGCGCTGTACGAGCATAGCGTGTTCACCCAGGGCGTCATCTGGGATATCGATTCGTTCGATCAATGGGGGGTCGAGTTGGGCAAGGTGCTGGCGCTCAAGATTATCTCCGAGTTGGAGAACGCGGAGGAACCCGCGCTCGTGCATGACAGTTCGACCAACGCGCTCATCCAGCATTATCGGAATACGCGTCCCCGCCAGGGCTGAAGCGTCTACGGATATTTAATAGCGAATATCTCAATTTTCTCTCCTCGTCTCTTTTGCGAGAGAGAGTGCGGGCTGTGCTCATCAATATCTGCTAAGAATCCTTGGCTCCTTCCTCTTTCTCTTCGAATACCGCACGAAGTTCGGCGAAATTCCGCGGATGATACTTTTCCCATTGTTCCTGACGCACGAACAAGGCCCGGAAACGCCGTTGGTCAAGCGCCGACGCGTCGGCACACCATTGACGCAAGCGCCGCCACTTAAGCGGGTCCTCGATATCTTCGCGGCCTTTGGTCTCGACTATCCAGTGATCGCCGGAAGCCGCCTTGACGAGGAAATCCGGATAATAATCCCGGATTCCGCCTCCGGCTGCCTGATATTCGATTTTGAAGCCGGTGCTTTGGGAGTTTTTCACGAATGAAATAATATCGTCGCATCCGTCCAGAAACGCCGCGAACTCAAGCTCAAAACCGCTGTTGCCAATCACCTTGCTGAAGATTGATTTCTTGGGCGCGAGATAGCCCTGATCATCAGCCACGAACGGCCGCGTCCTGCTTAATTTGATCGAATCGCGGATTTGCGTGGTGCCCTTGTCCCGAATGATCAGTTCATTGATGGCTTTTTTGAAGATATCAAAAATCACCCTCGTGGCCTGGGGCTCTGAGAGATTCCGCAACACGTTCAGGTCGTCGAGATCGACCGTCCGATCAAACAGCCGGCTCTCCATGAATTCCTTCAGCTTGCCAAAGAGGATTTCAAAGCCGCCGACCATGTGCAGTTCCCGCTTGATCGAGCTGGCGAAGAATCCAACCGCGCTCTGATGCGACGGTGTGAAGGCTGAATCGAGCACCGTCGTATGGCTGATCGAGTCCTGGTCAATATCCTTGAATATGATCTCGCGCTGCTGATCGGCGGTGAATTGTATCAGCGGAAGCTTCGGGCTGGGCAAAACGCTAACGTTCAGGTCGTTGAGATTCTTGAACTCCCGGTAAATGCGGGGAGTCAAGATCGGCATTTCGAGGTCGAGGCGTTCAATATCTTTGTTCGGATTGTCGCGATCCACTTCCACGACCAGCGGTGATTTGGGCCGCGTCCGCTCGCCCATCGGCGCCAGTTCGAGTTCGATGCCTTCCGAGCGGATCGATTCGACAAACGTCATGAATGCTTGGGTTCCTATTACGCTGACGTTCTCCCGCACCCCTTGTCCGCGAAACATCGGCCGCAAGCCACGTCCCAGGGTCTGCTCGGGCAGGATCTGGCTCGGCGCTTTGTAAGGCCTGAGCCCGACCATCGCTACGACATTGCGCACGTCCCAACCTTCGCGCAGCATCATCACCGACACGATTGCCTTGTATGGATTGTCGGCGTCATCGATCTTCTGGCTGTGTTTGCGCAGCTCGTTTAATTCCTGGTTCGATTTGGCACTCGACGCCTCTGAAATCTCGCCGTTCCTCTTGGTGTGGATTACCAGCACCCTGCCAAGGTCGGGATAACGCGCCTCCAAATACGCGCCGACCTCATCGCAGTTGCGAGTGTCGTCGGTCATCACGAACAGGATGGCCTTATTCCCGGTCGGCTTAAGTTCATCATAGACCTTGCGCCATTCGAGATAGCCAAGATGGAGGTAATCCTCGTAACGTTCGGTGAACTTGTCGCTCTTGCGCTCGCTCAGCTTTGCCTGCGAAGCTTCATCCGGCAGCACCGGAATCTTGACGACATGCTGGCGGATCGCTTCCACCAATGGGTAATCGCTGATGGTCTGAACGAAAATCGCGCCGTTGCTATGCTTGGGCGTGGCCGTCAGATCGAATTGAGCGGACAGTTTGCTTCCCCTGAGCCGCAACTGATTGGCGATATCCTCGATATTCTTGAACCACGTCATCTCAGGATCATGAATATGATGGGCTTCGTCATTGATCACGACGAGGTCCGGCACGTCGCGGATGATCCGTCCCAAATCAACTTGCGACTGATTGGTCTTGCCCGCCGGCCGCCGCCCCAGGAAATAATCCGTGGTGTCGTTGTCCTCGAACGATGCCACCGTCCCGCTCTCGTACACGCGTTGAATATTGGTCAGGAAGATGTTGCCGGTTTCCGCCACCGCACCGATTTGATCCTGCACGTGCAGCACGGGTTGAAAGTCATCGCGCCAGTTCTGTCCCTCGTAGCCGTTTTCCGGCAACACCGGGTCGTCATGGAAAATCCGCAGACCGTCGAAATCGCGTCGCAAACGATCCAGCACGATGATATTGGGCGCGATGAGCAGGAAATTCGTGCTCAACTCCGATCCGGCCTCATAACGCTTATGGAAGTAGGCCCACGCGACCAGCAGGCTCATTACCTTGGTCTTGCCGGTTCCGGTCGCGAGCTTCATCACGTAGCGCGTCCAGTCCTCGTCAAACATCCCCTTGGAAACGCGGCCCGATGAGTCGAACTTGATCAACGCGTACGGATCGCGCGCCTCTTCGACCTCATACAGCCAGATGGCGGATTCGACCGCCTCGCGCTGGCCGAAGTAGTAGCGGAACGGCGCGCTCGCGCCCTCGTCAGTCGTAATCAGATGCGCGCCGTTGAACCAATGATTGAGCAGTGCGCGCGTGGTCTCGCTGGCGCCCGCATAACCGCTGTCGCGCCACGCCTTGACTCCGACCCGCACTTTGAAGACCAGCGGCGGGATCAGCATGGCGTAGCCGTTGTCGGTGTATTGCTCCTCGCCGGGATACCATCGAATCTCCGGATCGAGAATCGCGTGCGGATCGGTAGGGAAGTTGGCGGCCAGCGCCATCAGACCTTCACCTCCACGATTTTGGTCGTGTCATTGCCGAAGATATCGATGACCTTCACCGCGATCTTGTAGCGGCCCTTCATTTTGTAATCGTGTTCGGCGCTGGTTTGTTCGAGCGTGCGGTCCTTGCGCGTGCGATAGCTCTGCCATTCGTTCTCGAAAATGTAATTGCCGGTCCAGACTTCGCGCTCGCTACCGTTTTCGCCCATGCGGACAATCTCGCGCCTGCTTCCGTAGTCAAAATCGACCGCCCAATAGTCAATCCAGTCGGTCCATTTTTTGGTTATGATCTCGCGCGCGATCTTGCCCTTTTTATCTTTCGTGATCT
>JBOHWM010000207.1:0-6323 GCA_050736555.1 Binataceae bacterium (SeqCode) | reverse complement strand
CATTAGGATCGCGCATTTCCCGGATTTCAGGATGGCGAAACAGGCCGTTGTCGTCGAAGGACATCTTGGCGTCGAGACATACCACCGTGCCGTCTTTGGTCACGACCAACGGATTGATTTCCACCAGCGAGGCGTCGGTCTCGTTGAAGGCGCGATAGAGCGCATTGAGCAACGCGGTGAACTGTCCCACCTGTTTGTCGCGCAGTCCGAGGGTGAAAGCGATCTTGCGGGCTTGAAAAGCGCTTAATCCAATCAGCGGATCGATCGGTTCGGTAATGATGCGCTCGGGGGTTTTCGCCGCCACCTCTTCGATTTCAACCCCGCCTTCGGTACTCGCAATCACCGCGACACTCTCAGCTTTGCGATCCACCACCATGCCAAGATAGAGCTCGCGCGCGATCTCGCCGGCCTCCTCAACGTAGATGCGATGCACGACGCGTCCTTGGGGACCGGTCTGATGCGTCACCAGCGGTTTGCCCAACAACTTCGCGGCAAATTCCTTCGCTTCAGCCGCACTCGACACCAGTTTGACGCCGCCCGCTTTGCCGCGTCCGCCAGCGTGAATCTGAGCCTTGACCACCGCCTTGGGCTGGCCGAGCGCGTCGAAGGCGCGCGCCGCCTCGTCGGGCGTATTGGCGGGCTGCCCCTTGGGAATCGGCGCGCCGAAGCGACCGAGAATCTGTTTTGCCTGGTACTCGTGGATATTCATGCTTTACCGTTGCTGAAAACCGCGCCCGCCTGAACCAACGCGACCGTGTTGCCTATGTGGCAATCGCTTTGTCCATCGCTTCGACCAATTCGCGCACATGCGCGACCGAGCCTTGGAAAGCCTGCTTCTCCGCGGGCGTCAGTTCGATCTCGATGATGCGCTCGATACCGCCGCCGCCCAACACCACCGGCACGCCAGCGTATAGCCCGTTGACGCCATACTCGCCTTCCAGGTATGCCGCGCAGGGCAGTACATCCTTGCGGTCGAGAATGAACGCTTCGACCATCCGGTAAACCGCGGTGCCAGCCGCATAGTAGGAGGAAGTCTTCATCAGGTTGACGATTTCCCCACCGCCATTACGGGTACGCGTCTCGATTTCCTCCAGACGTTTGGCGTCGATCAACTTGGCGATCGGCACCCCGCCGCAGTTGGTATAGCTGCGCACCGGCACCATATCATCGCCATGGCCGCCCAACACCATCGCGTTGACGGCGTCCACCGAAACTCCCAACTCCGCCGCCAGGAAGGTGCGATAGCGCGCGGAATCGAGCACACCCGCCTGTCCGGCGACGCGATTTTTGGGAAAACCGGTGACGCGCTTAATCTGCGTCACCATCGCGTCAAGCGGATTGGTCACCACGATCACGAAGGCGTTGGGCGCATGTTGCTTGATTGCTCCGCCGACCTGGTTCATCACGCTTGCGTTAATCTTGAGCAGGTCGTCGCGGCTCATCCCGGGCTTGCGCGGCGATCCCGAGGTCACCACGCAGCAATCCGCGCCCGCGATGTCCTTCATATCGGTTGAGCCGGTGACATCGACGTCGATGCCGAGCACGGGTGCCGATTCGAGCATGTCGAGCGCCTTACCTTGCGGCAGGCCGTCGATAATATCGTACAGCACGATATCGCCCAGGCGATTGAGGAAGCACAGATGAGCACAGGTCGCGCCGACATTGCCGGCGCCGATAAACGCGATTTTCTTTCGTTTAACCACGGCTAGATCCAGGATTGCTCAGAGGTTTATTTCGCGAGCGTTACTTATATATGAGCCCTCGCTGATTGCGCAAATCTTAACATCACCTACGCATGAAGCGAAAGCGCGACACGGCATTCCATGCCGGCGGTTGGGAGAGCGTTCGCGTTTTTCGGGATGTTTTGCAAGAACGAATATAGCGGAACTGGAATTTTCGCGGCTAATGCCGCGACGTAGGCATGTGATCTGGCTCCGTCGTGCTAGACGCAATCTCAAATATCGGAGGTAAAAATCATGGCGGGCGATCTGGAGACGCGCGTCGCGCAACTCGAGGCGCAAGTCCGGGAACTGAAGGATCGCGAACTAATCCGTGACCTGCGCTACCGCTATCACGAGTATGTCAACGAGAGTAAAGGCGCGGATATCGCGGAGCTGTTCACCGAGGACGGCACGATCGATTTCGGCCATTTGGGCAAGGCCAATGGACGTGATCAGATCGCGCGCTTTTTTCGCGGCATCAGGCAGCTATCACCTGAACAGCAGCTCGAAGCGGTGCCACGGATTACGTGGGTCAAGCAGTTCATTCACAATCATGTGGTCGAAGTGCATGGCGACCACGCTCACGGCTTCGCTTATCTCGAAGCAAAACCCATTTTCAACGGCGAAGCCTACTTGGTCGCCGCCCGCTACGACGACGAATACGTTCGTCGCGAGGCGGGATGGAAATTCAGCAAAATGAGCCTGGTGCCGTATTTCATGGTGCCACTGCGCGAAGGCTGGGCGCAGCGCGACCGCCTCAAGATGCGCCCGTCATAGGGCCGGCGAACGTCTGCATAAGGAGGGTTCAGTTATTCTGATAAGGTTGTGTTTTTTTCTGTCATCCTGAGCGTTAGCGAAGGACCACGCGCGGTCCTCCGCGCGTAATCGGCATCTCCGGGTTTTGCTGGCGGATAAGGTCAAGCTTCCTCCTTCTGGCCCACCCTTTGAGCTGCCGTTCACGGCTGACCATCTGTCCAGGATCATCGAATTCTTCGAAGTAAACTAAACGTCGAACCCGGTATTTTTTCGTAAAGCCGCCAATTAGGCCGCTCTTATGCTCAGACACCCGACGCTCCAGATCACTTGTCGAACCAATGTAGAGCACGTCCGATTTACTGCTCATGATGTAAACGTAATAACTGGTGCTCATCCCAATAAACGCGCGGAGGAACCGCGCGAGGTCCTTCGCTAGAGCGCTCAGGATGACAGAAAAAGAGATCCAGCAGACAATTTACAAACTCGCGGGATGACCGAAATAAAGATCATCGCGGAGCTGCTATCGTGATCTCAGCTTTAACCTAGAACGAAAAGTAGTACGGCACCCACAGACTGATCTGGAAATTCGGCGCTGCCGCCGTGGCTCCGATGCCCGCCTGTATGAACGGGAAAAGATTGCGGCTGGCGGCGTAGGTCGCGCCAAAGATTAACTGCGCGGCATTGCTGTCGGAATTCGGAATCGTCGCCCAGGTGCCGCCGTCAGGCTTGACCGCCGAAGAGTTGGTGATGATGTCCTGCACCTCAACCAGCGTGCTCAGCCGCTCGTTCAAGGCCGTGGTCACGCCGAGCGTGTAGCTCATCGCATTACCCGGCGCGACTTCACCCGGCTGAGTCTTCCCCAACACGGGACTGACGTCGTCTACACCCTGGGTGAATTCGTAATAGTAATTGCCGCTGGCGAAGAGCACTACCGGGTCGAATTCGCGAATTAGCGAAAAGCCCGATGAAATACCCCACACACCCTTACCAGTTGGCAGGTTGTTGGGATATTTCAAATTGTTATTGGCTATGTCGGTAACCAGCTTGATTCCATACGGACTCGTACCAGTAGGCGCCGACACCTGCGTATTCCAAATGATATTCGGCCACCAGCCATGCTGGCCTATTACCTGCCAATAAAACCCGCCGGTGACGTCGCCAATTCCCCATTTATTGATCCTGACCGACGAGGTCTTGCCGGTCGTATTGCTCGCTCCAACCGATTGATAGGTGGCCTGCTCGTAAAAATAGGGCACATTGACGTCCAGCTCAAAATGACGGTTGAACGCGTAATAAAGCTGCGGATTCCAGTTGAAAAGATTGGTTTCCGTCTTACTGACGTTGATGCTGCCGAGCAGGATCGCGTTAAAAGCCAGGAAGCCGTTGAGCACCAGGTTCTGGGAGTTGCTGTAGGAATATTGGAACTGCGGATAGAAAGTGAGGCCAGGCTGGAACAGCGCGTTCTGCTGCTGATAGGCGGCCCTCATAGCCACGCTGGTCCGCGGCTTTTTGCGTGAAGTGCTCGAGGCCTGCACCGAATTGGCCACCTCGCCAGGCTGTCCGGCCTTCCCGGTCTGTGCGGCTTGTGTGGCTTGGGCCGGTGCCGGATGGGCCGGTTTAACCGTTTGGTTGGCCTGGCCGGCGTTGGCCGGATGCAACGTCTGCATCTGGCGGCGCAATTCGATGAACTGACCTTCCAATGACTGCAGCTTGCGATGTTCGTCGAGGAGTTCCTGTTCCAGGCGTTCGCTTCTGACTTGCAAAGCGGCCGCGGATGGTGCGGCGTTTTGCGGATCCGCAGCCGGCGTCGTCTGCGCCATCGTCACCTGGCACAGGAAAATCAAGCCCATCATCGCGCCAACAATCACCCTTGGCGCGAGCGCGTAATATCTATGGTGTAAACCCGATGTCATCCAAGCCGCCCCCCAATTCCCGCGCTCACAGCGACGCGGCTTTATCAGCGATTGAGTGAAGCGGATGATGCGGACTTGTCACGATTAAGCCGGTCCGTCCCCTCACCTTCACCGCATCCACCAAACGCCAGCCCGCTCTACGTTGGTCTTTATCAGTCGTCGTTACAGATTGCTCGCAAATCGATCACAAAGCTAGCGATTAGCGGTTGTCGCGTGTAGCTTTTATCACATTTAACGCGGAATGGCATGAAGCACGCCAGTCAGGCCTGATGCGTCAAAAATAGCTGGTTTACCAAGCTGGACGTACAGATTCATCGTATTAGTCGCATTCGCCAGCGAGCCGCTAAGATTGATTCCCTGCAGAATCACCTGTGGATTAATCGTCTGGGTGGCGCTGCCATGTCCGGGCAGGTTCACGCCGACTTGCAGCGCGTTCGACTTGATGCTGGCCTGGCATAGGCTGCCGCAGGCGATACCGCCGGGTGCCGAGGTCGGCAGAAAATTCTGCGCCGGAGTGGTGGTCAAATCGATATTGGCCTGATTGGCGGCATGATTGCCGTCGCCCGCGATCTGCACGACTTGCCCGATGCCGCTGCCGAAGGCGTTGAGGGCGTTCGAGTTTGGCGTCCCCGAGGGCCCCGACGGATCGTTACCGGGACCATGCTGGGTTGCCCAAGTCAGATTGGTCACAATTTTGGGTACTGACGAGTTGAGATTCACGCCCAATGCGGCGCCGGCCGAAAGCGAATTGCCGTTCTGCGCCTGCACTGTGCTTTCGACCACGAGACCGAAGAACATCACCGGCGCCCCGCCATTCGGGGCAAAGCCCCCGCGCATATCGCCCAACTGCGCATCATTCAGCGGCTTGGCCTCGGACATGTCGATGCCGATATCGGGCAAGCCCGCGGCGGCGATAACCGGAGTTGCGTTCAGCAGGACGGCGCCCAGCAACGCGGGCATTAATTTCGCTGCGCGCGATAACAGATTCCGATGGCCTGCGGGCGTATGCTTTGCTTCCATTTTTATCCGCTTGCGTGAATTTACGCGGCTATAGTTGAGGGCCTGTAAGTGGGGTGATGTGTGACAACATCTGTTCCGTTACCGGATTGAATGCGGGAATCAGGTTCCGCGAGATTTCCTTGGGACCAAGCGGCTTTTCGATCATCACGAGCTGATTCTCCGGATTGTAGTGCGGACCAATGACGGCGAAGATCACATTGAACTGCCATTCTTTAAGGAAAACTTCGCGCGAAATGGCGCGGTTGCCCAGGGCGGGGTCGGCAATGTAAATGCCAGCGCCCAGCACCGCCTTGCGCAACACCACGAAATGTTCGTAGCCGCCCATATTGAGCAGCACGATCACTGGTACTTTGATTTTGTAGAGCGCCTCCGGCTTGATCTGAAAGCCGGCCCCGTTCATACCGATCGTCTCGAGATAATCCTTCAAGTCGAGCAGTGAGAACCCGCGCGTGCGCACGGTCGCCTGATCGCTCACCGCGTACATCGCGAGAAAGACCTGATGTTCGCTGGTATTCATGCCGTAGGCATATTTGAGAATGGTCGCCAGCGAAGCCGCGCCGCAGCTAAAGTCGTGATGTTGTGGTTCGACGTGCACGAAGCGCTGATCTCTGAAAGTACTCATATGCGGGAAGATCGCGCCGCCGCCGGGCAATACACCGACCATCGCGACTGGATCAGAGGATGAGAGATTGCCGCATCCGCACATGACTACGCCCAGGAGCATCAGGGCCAGGAGCGCGCCGATATGGCTTTTGCACGACATTGGCGACGCAGTGTCATCCGAGCGTAGCGAGGAATCCCGGATTCTGTTCTTTTCCTGGGGTTTTTCCGGGATTCTTCACTTACTTAGTACGCGCCTCGCAGACTCGTAATCGTAAACGCAGTTCGCAGACTCGCCTGCTCGTTCCGCTTC
>JBOHWM010000206.1:0-5434 GCA_050736555.1 Binataceae bacterium (SeqCode) | reverse complement strand
GAGTTAATCGCGCGCGCTATCCATGCCAACAGTCCGCGAGCGGCGCAACCCTTCGTACCGGTCGATTGCTCTTCGCTACCGGAAAGTCTGCTGGAATCCGAGTTGTTCGGGCACGAAAAAGGTGCCTTTACCGGTGCGGCGGCCAAGCGGGGGCTCATGGAAGTCGCGCATCGGGGCACTCTTTTTTTTGATGAGTTGGGTGAGCTGCCGCTGAGTCTCCAGGTGAAGTTGCTGCGCGCGCTGCAGGAACGACAGATTCGCCACCTTGGTGGCACCCGCCAAATCGACCTCGACATCCGCATTGTGTCAGCTACCAATCGCGACCTGCATGCGTTAGTGGCCGACGGCAAGTTCCGCGAGGATCTCTATTACCGTGTCAACGTCATCGACATAGCCCTTCCGCCGTTGCGCGAGCGTCATGGTGACGTGGAACTCCTGGCGATTAACTTTCTGAGCAAACACATCCGCTGCGGCGAGGGAACGGTAAAAGGTTTCGAGCCTGAAACATTGCTCGCGCTTGAGACCCATAACTGGCCGGGCAACGTGCGTGAGCTGCAGAATGTGATTGAGCGGGCGTGCGCGCTCGCCGATGACGAAATGATCACGCTCGCCGAGCTTCCTCAACAATTCAGGACCGTGCCTACAGCTCGTGCCATATCGCCATCAGAGCCTGGAAACAAGCTGACTCTGAAGGAAGCCAAGCAACGCTGGATCGGTCAATTGGAGGCGTCTTACGTGGCGGAACTACTCAAACGCGAGGATGGCAACATTTCGCGGGCGGCACGTAAGGCGGGCATCGATCGCAAGACTCTCCATCGCCTGCTGCACAAGCACGGTATCAGGCAGTCGTGAACACTCCAACAGGACATTGTGAGTTCGAAATACGACACGCAATGCGCGTGCCTCAACCACTAAATCAGGCGGTGATAAACGACTTGATTGAGGAAATCAGTTCAGTATTTGAAAATGGTTTGCGCAAATAGCCCATCGCACCGGCGCGAATCGCCTCTTGCGATACATAGGCGCTGTGATACGCGGTCATCAGGATCACTGGTGTGGCGGGTGACACCCGCCGGACATGCCGAGCGATATCAAAGCCGGTGCCGGCGGGAAGATTGATATCGGACAGAACCAGTGCCGGACAATGAAAATCAAAAAGGTACAGACCCGACGGACCATCATACGCGATCAGGCAGTCAAAGTCGGCGCCTTTGAGCACTCGGGCACACGTGCTCGCGACCTCGGCGTCGTCGTCAACAATTAAAATTCTTGGAGGCAACGTCAATTATTCCTTCTGACTCCTTCAAACAACACGCCACCCGAATGTTCTTTAGTGTGCACGCTGGTTCGAGCTCAAGATATCGAGGTTATCACACATCAAAATCTATGCCATTGCGAGGGGTCAGCCCGTCCTCTGACACGCCCTGATGAGACCAGCAATCGTTGCAATGCCAGCGTTAGCATCGACGTGGCCGTATTTAATCATGTGATCTCCGCATTAAGGCCGGCATCTGATTTCTGCGGACTTGATGTCCCAACTGTGGCATCTATGACCCTTTGTCGGGCCACCACACGACGTCCCTCACGAGTTCATATATGGGACGTAGTATCCCGATCAGACCGATACTTGGGACGATCCTCGAACCCGAAGCCGTCGGCCGAGTGTATGAGCACATGCATGCCTATGAGCCTGGCGCGGTGAATGTGAGCGTTCTGCCTGTACCCAAAGTGATCGACCTGGGCGATCCCGCCCGGCTCGTCAAGGCGCGCGCCAGTCTCGAAAGTCAAGGCAAGCTAGCCTCGTTATAGAGCATCGCTCTCCTTTCGGCTTTTGTCCGTCGCTCAGCAAATGTCACAACCGGTTTCCGTCCCGTGGCAAGGGGTCAGGGCGCACCTGCGAGTGATCTGGGGCGTCGGCTTGTCTTGCGCCTCTGGGACGCGAAGATGGCTGAAGAAATTCACGACGAGAGCGGTACGGTTCGTGCCTGCACTCTCCTACGAGAGCCATTTATAGGAGGCTGAAGACAATGCCTAATGAACTGCAGGTGTGGTCACCCTTTCGCGAGATCGATCGCATGCGGCATAATTTCGACGAGTTGTTCAACCAATTCTTCGGTGTGCCAAGAGCCTTCCCGGCCACCTCTGGAAATCTGATGACTCCGGCGATCGAGTGTCTTCGCGAAAAGGACAGGCTGCTGGTACGCGCCGATCTTCCTGGCATTGATCCAAAAGATGTGGAAGTAACTGTCAGCGGCAATATCCTGACGTTGAGTGGTAAACGCGAGCAGCAACGCGAAGAAAAGAGCGGCGATTACCTGCACCGCGAAGTGTCATATGGAAACTTCGAGCGGACCATGAGCCTGCCGCCCGGAGTGAAAGCGGAGGATATCAAGGCCTCGTATGAGCGCGGGGTGCTTGAACTGAGCATACCGCTGCCGAAGGAAGCCAGCGTGCACAAAATACCAATTGAGGCTGGCAAAGAGAGCGCGGCGGTGGCCGGAAAGTCGTGAGCGCCGTGAACGTGTGGCATTGCGACCAGATTGCACGCATGACCTTCCGCACCGGTAACTTGGTCAGCGAATGCCGTTGATGAAAATTAATGACACGGGAAGGAGCGCGGGCTTCACCGCATGGCCGCAGTCCATAGTGGGTGAGAGCGAAAGCCGCGGATTGCGATCGCGGAGGTGGAAAACGGCCACGCATGCCGCAGTCATTGTGGTGGCCACACTTGTCTTGATGGCGGCGTTCGCCATCCAGGCTGCGCTCGCATTGGAGGCGGAATCAAGAGAAGAAGTATGCGACCCGACGGCGGACTATTTCCTCGGAATGGAGGATTACTCCGAAGCAATAGCTGCTCATCGGCGCTTTCTAGAGTCCCACCCTGGAGATGCACTTGCGCATTATCATCTGGGTTTTGCTTACGGAATGGTCGGCCACCTGTCCGATGAAATCACGGAGTATCGCAAGGCGGAAGATTTGGGGCTTGGAAAGTGGGATCTGTTCCTCAATATGGGCCTCGCGTACCTGGAAGAAAATGACCTGCGAGCCGCGGTGACCGCCCTGCACCGAGCCGTCGTGCTCGGACCGCGCCATCCCGAAGCACACTACAATCTGGCGTTGGCGTATGAACGAGTCGGGAAAATTTCGGAAGCGCGAGACGAATTGCTCAAGTCCCTGCGGCTGGACCCGGACCAGCCCGCCGCCGACAATATGCTCGGCGCGATTTACGCCGAACTTGGCGATTTTGTACGCGCCCGAAGCACATGGGTGGATTTGTGCCGACGGCATCCCGATTTCACTCCAGCACGTGAGAATCTGACGATTCTGTGGTTTATTGAAGCCGAAGAGGGCACGGGCACGCGCGCGCGGCACCCGTCCGCGTCAAACCGACAACTGGCTACCGGGACTTCGCTTCACGATTCGCGCGATCCGCTCGCGTCAGAGCGAACTGCAGTCGAGAGGCCTGTTCCAATCAAACATTTGAGCTGGGACGTACATGACTGAAGCGGAGCGGCTCGCCGCGTTCGTGGACAACGCCACCTTTGAGCAGTTTTCCGAGGTCGCGCGAGCCTCGCTTAAGATTCGCATCCTTGACGCGCTCGGTTGCGCGATCGGCGCTCTGGATGCGGCACCGATGACGCTCATTCGCGCACATCTCGACGATTTTGGCGGGAGCCGCCGTTGCACATTGATTGGCGGCGGCCGTTCCGCTCCTGATCGCGCGGCGCTGCTCAATTCCGCGCTGCTTCGTTACCTCGACTTCAACGACTCCTATCTGGCGGCCGGTGAAACCTGCCATCCCAGCGATAACCTCGGTCCCGTGCTCGCCGCCGCGGAATATGCTGGACAGAGCGGGCGGGATTTCCTCACCGCCTTGGCCGTGGCCTACCAAGTGCAGTGCCGCCTCAGCGATGAAGCACCGGTTCGCGCCAAGGGCTTCGATCACGTCACGCAGGGCACCTATGCGGTAGCGGCGGGCGTGTCCAAGGCGTTGGGGCTGGACCGCGCCGCGATTGCGAATGCCGTCGCGATTGCGGGGGCGGGCTTTAACGCTTTGCGCGTCACCCGCACCGGCGCACTGTCGAATTGGAAGGGACTAGCCTACGCGAACATGGCCGCAGGCGTGGTCAACACGACCTTTCTGGCGGTGCGCGGCATCACCGGCCCATTGGAAGTATTCGAAGGTAACAAGGGTTTCATGGACGCAATCGCAGGTCATTTTCAGATCGATTGGTCAGCCGAGAATCTCGAACGCGTCACCCGCACGATCGTAAAAAAATACAATGCCGAGGTTCATTCCCAATCGGCGCTGGAGGGGGTGCTCGAACTCAAGGACGAGCATCACTTTGAGCCCGAGGAGATTGAGAAGATCGAGGTCGTTATCTTCGACGTGGCATACAACATCATCGGCGGCGGCGAAGAGGGTGAAAAGACGCATATCGAGACCAAAGAGCAAGCCGATCACAGCCTGCCCTACCTGATCGCGGTCGCACTGCTGGACGGACAGGTGATGCCAGCGCAATATCAGCCCCAACGCATCGCGCGCGAAGATGTGCAAGCGCTCTTGCGCAAGATCACGATCCATCCTTCGCCTGAGCTGAGTGCGCGCTTTCCCAACGAAATGCCTTGCCGGCTCACGATCACGCTGCGCACCGGTGCCGTACTCATGAAAGAAAAACATGACTACGAAGGGTTCCACACCCGCCCGCTCTTATGGGAGTCCGCCGTGGGGAAGTTTCATTCGCTGGCTGAAGGCCGCGTCAGTCCTTTCCTGCGCGCCGCCATCGCGCGGACGGTGGCGGCCCTCGAAAATATCCAGGCCTCGCAACTCACGCGGCTCCTTGCGCAGGTGCCCAACAATCAGGGCTGATCGCCCTTGCTGAACAACGGAGGCAGGCCAAAATGGCAGCCGATGACTCAAAGCAAGACGAACGCGCTTTTTCTTTCCTGCGCGTCAATCAACGACCCTCGAAACCGCGCAAGCGCGGTGTTACCGAGATTCGCGGACCCTATTACACGCCGATGGGTAAACGCTACCTGGAAGATATTCTTGAGACGATGGGCGCGTATGTCGATTCGCTCAAGTTCGCCGCCGGCTCTTTCAACCTGATGCCGCGGCGAGCGGTCAGAGAACTGCTGGAGCTCGCACATCGGTATGAGGTCGTGGTTTCAACCGGCGGCTTCATCGAGCACGTGCTGACCCAGGGACCCGAGGCGGTCGCGCATTATATCCGCGAATGCAAGGAGCTGGGCTTCGACATCATCGAAATTTCGAGCGGGTTCGTTACGATTTCAACGGATGACTGGCTGCGGTTGGCCGAGAAAGTAAAAGCGGCAGGACTTAAGGCGAAGCCCGAGGTCGGGATACAGTTCGGGGCGGGCGGCGCAACCACAGCCGAGGAACTGGAGGCGGAAGGCACGCGCGATCCCGAAT
>JBOHWM010000205.1:0-6971 GCA_050736555.1 Binataceae bacterium (SeqCode) | reverse complement strand
TGATAACCTCGGCGCCCATTTCAGCCATCATCAGCGTGCATGTGGGCCCGGCGACAAATTGGGTGAAATCCAGGACTTTGTAGCCGTCCAGAACGTGTTTCTGGGTTGCGTCCATGAAGTTCCTCTTGTGCTCGGATTGAGTCGCGCGCGAGCGCGATTGAATGTCTTGGTCTTATAACATTATTGCCGCCAAACCTGTCAGGGCTGCGGAGGGCGAAGGGAAACAAGCTTCGGGAATTCGCAGTCGGAGGCGTTGAGCGGAGCAGTCATTTCGTTGCCCTGAATAGGTCGCGTCCCGAGAAATGTGGAAATTGACATGGCTTGGTTGAGCGTTGTATTGACTAATAGAGCTCAGGAAAACTTCCTTGATGAAGGTGTTAATGGCCGTTGGCGGGTGGGAAAAGCCGTCGAGTCCGCGTGGTTTGATCCGGCCAGTGGCAACCAGGCTATAAGGCAACACCAGGGCGGCCTCGTCGTTGGGCGGCGCAGCTTGGGTCTTAATCCAACGGCGGAACTCTTTATTGAGCCGTTCGATGGCATGCCTCGAAGACATCCACCTCAGCTTGCATGACTGAGACATCCTCGGGCCAATCATCCGTGACCGTCCACTTTTCAACGTCGTGCTTGGGCGGGCGGCCGATGTGAGGCCACGAACCCGGGACGATATAAAGATCATCCGGCAGCACGCGGTGGTCGCGACAGTCAGAGGAATTGCCGCTTCATCGCCTAGTCGATCCCACCACCCTGTTAGCTCTCTGCCTTCGCGACCCTGGCGCGAATACGATTTCTATCCCGTCGGGCTTCTTTGAGAATCAACCTGATCAGTTGACCATTGAACGAGTAGAGCAGGGGTCTCTGAGACGGGAAGCTTTCAGCAGACTCTTCTAAGAAATGATATTCTGCGCCGTCGGCCAGGGGAGCTGGCCGACGCGCTGATCGAGCTTCGCAGTCGAAATCCTATCTAGGCGGCGTATGATGCCCGTTCTCAAACCGGGATGACAATGGCGTAGACATAGTGCTCATCATCGTCGGGCGCGGCCCGCCACGGAACCAAGGAAGGCCGCCCGTTGGTAGAGAATTGGCGACGAGATCTTCACAAAATGCCAACGCTCAGCCTGCTGAGACTAGCTTCGAATCGCGAACAGGCGCCGCCTCCGCCCGGCGGGCGTTACGAGGAGGGCGCCGCGCGATCAGACGCGCGGATATCACCGCACTCGCGCGCCTCACCTGGTCGCGCATCTGGCAAGAGCCGATGCCGGCGGGGTGGAAAGTCTATCTCGTACGGAAGACGGTGATTCAACAGATGCACGGCCGTTCGGTATGCGGCGTGACGCTGGGCCATATCAAGACGATTCTGATCGGACGCCACACTGACCGTTACAGCTTCAAGGTGCTGGTTCACGAACTCGCCCATCTGCGTACGCTTGACGAAAAGGCCGATCACGGACCCATGTGGAATTACGAATTCAATGAGGTTGCGTGTCCGATGCTCGGCGAGGATTTGCTCAGAGACATTCCGGAGCGCGAACGCTAACAGTTTCGAAATGAGCGCGGCGACATCCTGAAGGTTGTTGAGATTTGAGTGGCGGTGTTCCTGGCCCGAGCGGGAGATCGGGTTGGGCAAGAGGAGGAGGCCGCCATGAACAAGAGTGCCAAGAGCAAGGGTGAAAGGGAAGCCGCGGGCGCGGGGCGGTTGTGGCCGCGGTTGGCGGGTATGGCGCGTGATGCGCTGCACTACGCGGTGATGATGGTTACGGGACTGGCGTGTGTGGATGAAGTGCTGGGAGTTGAGCGCGCGTGATCCGTTGGACGCGCGGGCTCTGGAGCGTCACGCGCGCTCGCTGGAGCCGCCGCAAGCGGTCGCAGTACGGGGCATCAGCAAGAGCGCGGTGAGCGAACGGTTCGTGTACGGCGCCGGGCGCGAGCTTGGCGGCCTGCGGAGAAGCCGCTTCAGCAATTCTTGCGTCGGCTAGAACGTTGAGGAAACGTTCACGGATGGGAGGCCGCGGAGTAAGCGGCCGCACGGCCACGCCAGAGGAGATCGTTATAATCAGACACCGTTGGTGCGCCGAGCACCGCGATAAGGAATGCTGCCGGTTTTCTGCGAAGCTGGTTGAAGCTTGAATGTCAGCGGCCGAGAGTGTTTGCTGAATCCAAAATCATTCTCAAGGAAGCGCCACGAAAAATGGGTCGTCATCGCCGCCGTTCTTTTGAGCTTCTCCTCATCATCGTGATCGCGTCGCTCTGCTTCGGTAACAGTGCCCATTGTGCCGAGGCTAAATCCAATGGGCGGAGCGCCTCCGACTTGCATACGGACGCCAACGCCGGGATGAAACTATCACCTGTTCCGCTGAACCTCCACGGTCGGGACCCCGCACTGGTGGGACGGGGCAGTTACCTGGTCAACGTGGTCGGTGGGTGCGGTGATTGCCACAGCTATCCCAAGTATCTGCGCGGTGGTGATCCCTTTCAGGGTGAAAAGCACGCACCAGTCGCGGCGCAGCTAAATACCAAACACTACCTTGCGGGCGGATTCTGCCTGGGCTCCGTGATGTCCAGTAATATCACCCCCGATGCGGACACCGGCGATCCGGCGAATTTGACGTTGCAGCAATTTGATACGGTGATGCGTACTGGTGTTGCTCCAGATTCCGGTTCCACGTTGCTGCATGAAATGCCCTGGCCGAATTATCACAATATGAGCGCGCGCGACATCAAGGCCATTTATGAATATCTCTCGGCGATTCCCCATGCCGAGCCATGCAACAATTCATGCCCGCCGAAATATAGGAATACGCCTGATTGCCCGCAGCCTGCTCCGCCACAGTAACAAAGGACACGCCTGCGGCGGAAAACGAAATCGAAATATGCCGAACGGGTGCGTAATGATTTCTCTCCTATAACTACGCGCCCATTGACGCGGACCCGAGGCATTTTTCTTTGGTGCCCGTCTGGTGCGAAGGCAAAATTGCGTTAGCGTTTTAGATAATTTATTTAATTCGGCGGAAGGAGAACGACTGCGATTGCGACGGGTGAGTAGCTAAAATAGTAGTGTAATCCAAGGTTTGGAGGGGTGGCCGAGCGGTTGAAGGCACCGGTCTTGAAAACCGGCAGCGGCTTGCGTCGCTCGTGGGTTCGAATCCCACCCCCTCCGCCGTTTTAGGACAAAACTGTGATCGGCAGGGACTTGACTGGGATATTCTGGGATTATCCTTGATCTGACGGCAATTTTCGACGCTGATCGCCTCGATTACTCAGTTCGCGGCGATCCCGCCGACTGAGTAATAGTTGCGCACGCCATGTGCATAGCTGTGTCAACGCGGCGAAATGATCAAACCATCCTGCCGATCGCTTTCCCATGCCTCGAATCGCCGGAAAAGCCGCCGAATCATTGCCGAATCCCACAAATCGCCGCCCCCAAAAACGCTGACAGCCCGCGACTTCCGCCGCGAGCCATCAACATTATCTAATCTTATATGACGCCGCGATCAGAAGAGCAGCACCGACCACAACGCAAACGCCACAACGGTGAACACCAGCGCCCCGAAGAGCCGCATCCCGGTGTCCGCCGAGTCCTGGATGAACTCCCCCGGCGCGCTCTTCTTGGCCGCCGACGAGAACGCTGACCCCCAGCATCCCAACGCCAGCAGCGAGGCCGTCGTCGCCAGTATCACGATCACCGGGTCCGTGCCGAGATTGCCCATGTCATTCTCCTCCCGATTGTTGCTGCCGCGCGCGCTCACGCGCGAATACGGCTCGCCGATTCGTTGCCGTTCGGCGGGACTGAGCGAGAGCGCAATCCGCTCCGCGAGGACGCTGACGAAGATCGAGACCGCCGCCGTCATCGTCCGCGCATGGTTTTGACTACCTGTAGAAACGTCTTGCGACTAAGATGGCTCTTTGGCTATGATGAGCCTCGGCGATGTTACGTGAGCTTAGGAGGGGTTTCGCGGTGGGTTATCAGCGCACGAAGGCGGAGGTGATGCAATTGCTGCACGAGGCGGAAAATCGCAAGGAGGCGCGCGTCAACGCGTCGTCTCCACTGGCAGCCACGGCACCGGCCGTTTGGTCATCAGCGTCGGTCACCACATTCAGAATCTGAAGATCGAGTCGGTGAATCGCGGCGCTCCGGCCGCATACCTCGAGCGACGAGTTGATCGGGCTGGCGGTTGACCGCGGCGCGAAACTGGAGCTGTCGGTGCCCGCTCTGGTTGCGCTCGCGGCAAGCAGATTAGGCCATCACGTCGCTGATCTCGGCGAGCTTTCCGCTGACGAACTCGGCCGTCACCACGAAATCGTCCACTCGCTGAAGCGGCCCGCGCTGGAGTGAAACGCGTGAAACACCGCCTGGTTTGTGACGCTGTCACCGCGCTCACCATCGGTGCGCTGACCAGCGAGAACAATTTCTTCATCAGCGCGGGCCATGACATGATGGTGAACATCGGCGTAAACTGTGCGATGAAAGCCGGCCGCCAGTTCCTCATGGGCGTGGAGCGGAGCCTTACGCTTGGGATTGCGCAGCTTATGGACCACGCGGCGCTGTGCCAGGGCTTTGGGCTAGGCCAGCTCGATCGCTTTGCGCAGTCCCGGGTTACCGCCGGCCACGCACAGCGGCGCCTTAAGCCCACGTCCCACCAGGTTATCGATTAAGCCCTTCCAGGCATCAAAGTATTCGCTGCCGCGCATCTCCAGGGCCAGCAATCGCTTCTGCCCGTTGGCCAAGACCCCCCACCACCGGAGTGCTTGCCACATGCCCCGCGCGCCGTATGGCGGCGCGATCGCATCCAAGTACAAATAGGGTGCCCGCATCGTATCCAGCCGGCGTCCCCGCCCTTGTTCAAAAGCTCACTTTGAGCTTCGCCACCAGCCGCGACACCGTGCTCTTGGATAATGGCACATTCCCCAGCAATGGCTGCGGTGCGCCGCTGAGATAGGCGTTGACCACCGCCGCATCCAGCTCCGGCATCCGCGCTCGCTCCTCCTGGCATACCTCCTCCGTCGCGCATTCCTCCGCGCCGCCTGCCAGCGGCGTTCCGTATTTTAGTCAACCGGAAGAATGCGCTTTCCCCTTTTTCCCACACCATTTCGGGCACGACCTGAACGATCTGTAGCCCGCGGTTATCGCGCGACTATCCTGTAGATAGGCACCGGCAGCAAAATCAGCACGGCTCCCTCGGCGGTTCTTGGGTCTGCAGGGGCCGAAAAAGTCCCCCTGAACCGTCGCTGAACACGGTCTCAGGAGCGCAAATCGAGCAGAAGCATGGACTTTACATGGTGGAGGCGGGGGGAATTGAACCCCCGTCCGAAGATTTTCAGACCATGGCCACTACACGCGTAGTCCGCATTTTGGAGCTCGCCATCTGAACGCCCACGGACGGGCTTCCATCTGGCAAGCCGATTTAAGGTTCGGGCACTCGTCCAACCGGCGAACGACGATACCCTAGCCCATTAAATGACATTCCGGCCCGCCGCCATGGGCGAGCGGCGGCGGAACGCTAGCGGCCCTTAGGCCGCTAGAGCGTAACCATTATTGTCTGCGGATAAATTTCGCAGTCTGTTTGTTTAACGGGCCAACAGTACCCCGGCGTGCGACCATAACCCTCGCATCTCCGTCGAACCCATTTCGCCCCCGTAAAGCCTATCGGGCAGGTAAGACGGTTACACTCCTAATCTAAGGGCGTTGAAGGTTTCCCGCAAGATAGGACTCATGCTCAACCAAACATCTCTTTGATTTTGTCAACGAAGCCTTTGGACATCGGATGATTCACGTCCTCACCCGAAAGATGCGCGAATTCCTCCAGTAATTCGCGTTGGCGTGAGCTCAGGCGCCGCGGCGTCTCGACCACGATACGCACCAACTGGTCGCCGCGGCCATAACCGTGGAGATCGACGAAGCCTTTGCCCTTTAAGCGTAAAAGCTTGCCGGATTGGGTCCCAGCGGGGATCTTTAACTTAATCTTGCCCTCAAGTGTCGGCACTTCGATCTCGGCACCAAGCGAGGCCTGCGGGAAGCTGACTGGCACTTCAATGACGACGTCGTTGTCTTGCCGCACGAACAAAGGATGCTCGCGGACATGGACCACGACATATAGGTCGCCGTTCGGACCGCCACCAAATCCGGCTTCACCCTCACCGCGCAATTTCAGGCGCGAACCGTTATCCACCCCCGGCGGGATCTTAACCGAGAGTGAAACGGGCTTGCGAATGCGGCCCTGACCCTGACATTTAGGGCATGGGTCGGCAATGATCATGCCTTCGCCGCGGCATTGACCGCAGGTCGTCGAGATTGAGAAGAAACCCTGTTGTGTGCGCACCTGGCCGGTGCCACGGCAATTGGGACAGGTGCGCGCACCGTCAGAACCGCCACGCGCGCGGGTGCCGTTACACGCATCGCAAATCACGAGGCGCTGAAATTTGACCACCTTATCGGTGCCGCGCGCCGCTTCCTCGAATTCAACTTCGAGATCGTACCTGAGATCATCTCCGCGACGGCTGCGCGAGCGCGATCGTCCGCGTCCGGTGCCGAAGAAATCGCCGAAAATGTCGGAGAAGACTTCTTCGAACCCTTGGCTGAAGTCGAAACCGCCGAAGCCCCCGGGACCCTGTGGTCCTTGAAACGCGGCGTGCCCGAAGCGATCGTACTGTGTCCGCTTTTCCGGGTCCGACAGGACCTGGTAAGCCTCGTTGATTTCCTTGAAACGCTCTTCGGCCTGTTTGTTGCCGGGATTGCGATCAGGGTGGAATTGGATCGCGAGGCGCCGGTAGGCTTTTTTCAGATCGTCTTCAACGGCATCGCGCCCGACGCCCAGAATCTCGTAATAATCGCGCTTTTTCTCAGTGGGCATCGCGCAGCAATCTTAATCCAGTCAGTGCCCGAAAGTAAGTCGGAGAATAAACACTCGCCACAGGGCATTGTTGGCGAGTGTTGATAACAGTAACTGACGATGAGCCTATCATGCAGTCTCTTACGA
>JBOHWM010000204.1:0-4819 GCA_050736555.1 Binataceae bacterium (SeqCode) | reverse complement strand
CTCCTATGTCATTCCGAGCGCAGCGAGGAATCCCGGATTTGTCCTTACTCGTACTTTCTCGGGATTCTTCACTTCGCGCGCTACGTTCAGAATGACAACACCTACAACTAAGAATCATAGCCAATTTCGTCGAGAGTCTTCGCATGAACGTTGATGGTTCGGTGACGACCGACGTCAGCGACAAAGTTGTCAAATAGTGACATCAATGCCGGGGTCGCTTTGATACATTTTAGCTGATTGCGAATTCGTGCATCGCCGTGCGAATGTGCGCTCGTGTAATTGCCAGGATTGAGAGCATCCGCCATGTTAAGGCAATTTCCTCCGCCTTGACTCTATTAAAGCTACGCAGTATCAACATTGGGTGCGAATAGAAGTGTCGGCGCCGAAAAAAGGGTGGACCACCGAGTCCTATGTAGCAAGATGCGACGGCCGAGCGGGCGCTGACACCAGTGGAATCGGCGATGCCGTGTTTCCGAGGAGGACGAACGGTGGAATTTCTGGCTGAGCGTTACATCGAATGGCGCGAGATATTGCGCGGCGTTGCGCGCGGCCAAACCATGACTGAATACGCCTTGATTCTGGCCGCCATCGCCATCGTGGTGTATACCGTAATGAAAACGATGGGCACTGACATTTCTAACGTCATAAACTCGATAAGTAGTTCTCTAACGGCTGCCGCCCCTGGTGGCAGCGGCTGAGATTGCGACAATCAATTGAGATGATGCCTTGAAACAAATCGCCCTTCGATCGAAAAAGTCAACATTACGCGGATTCAACCGCGGCGCGCGGCTAACGGCGTAGGTCCCAACTCATTCCGCGATGAACCCGCGACGGCGCGTAATCTGAGCACCGTTGCGACCAATGCCGCCAAATCACGACGCGCATTTTCCGACGGCTCGCCTTCAACAAAATCCGCCGAAGTCAAATAGACCGCATTGGGGGCGGTCAACGCGCCGAACCACGACAAGATGTTGCGCAGATGCCATTCCACACCCAGGAAATGATGCTGACTGGCGCCGATTGCGATAATGCCGCACGGCTTGTCTCGCAGCGCTTCAACTGGAACATGGTCGAGCAGATTCTTCAGCACCCCCGAAAGCGAACCGCGATAGACTGGCGAGGCCAGAATCACCGCCTCGGCTTGCGCGATTGCGCCGACCACCGATGCGGTGTCGTCGCCGTATTTATCCAGCGAACGGCCATCCGCGAAGGAAATTCGGTAATCGGCAAGATTAAGCGTGCCCGTTTCCAAATCTGGTTCGTTTTCATGCGCAGCGCGCATCGCGAATTCGAGCGCCCGCAACGATCGTCCAGGCGGCGTGACGCTCCCGAGAATACCAATTAATGAGCCCATGTCACGCATGCGCGATTAGCTGGTTGACGGCGCTTTCGACCCTCGTGCCTTTGAAGAAATCGGGATTCATCCCGGTCCACAACTTGACCGGATTGGTGAAGACGAAATCGCGAAAGTCGTCCTGGGTAATCAGGCCGTGGTCGACCATTTCGAACGCCTCTTCGGTCACTTCGGTCATATCGGGCACGTCCCAATGTCCGATATCGGAACTGAAGACCGCGTTGAGGCGCGCGCCAAACGGATTGACCTTCGCATTGAAGGCCCACGCGTTCATCGGATCATCAGCCTCGCAGCCGAAATAGAAATTGCGGACGAAGAGCTCGCGGATGTCTTCGGCCCGCTCGATCTTGCACGGCGCCCATTCGTCCAGCATCGAGGGATCCTCTTTGCTGCCGCTGAAGCGTTCGCCGGGGGCGGTATTATTGTCGAGCTTTCGCTGGATGATGTCGCTGCCATAGCGGTGGCAGAGATCGCGAAACATTTCACGATCGAACGCGGCTGGATCGTAATTGGCGATATCCTTACGGTTGCGCTTTTGCCAATGACCGATGAGGTCCGAATAAAGATTGCAGGCCCATCCGGCGCCACCCTCAAGAAAAGCGAACTTGAGCGTGGGAAAACGCCGGGTCACGCCACCCATGAAGAGCGCCTTACAGATTGCCTCGCCGGCCGCCGCGAAATGCCCGATATGGTTGTACATGTAGTTGCTGATTGAGCCGCGACTGCCCCATCCCATGCTGCTCGAATGGAAGGTCGGCGCCACTCTTAACTCGACGCACTTGGCCCATACCGGGTCGTAGTCGTATTCACTGTCGAGCGCGAGATTATCGATCCAGAAGGCCCAGCGTGAGACGTCGGGCGCCTTTTCCGCCGCGATCGGCACCGGCCGCCGCACATGACCCGCCATCATGATGGCCTTCATTTTGAGCGTGCGGACGGCGAATTCGAGTTCGTCGATCGCCTCGGCCGGCGTATGCATCGGGATTACGGCGACCGGCGTCATGCGATCAGGATATTCGCGGAACAAATCGGCGTGAAACATATTGTAGGCACGGCACGAACCGCGCCGCAGTTCCTCGTCTTCGAGATGAGCCGCGAACAAGCCGAACGTGGGATAGAGCACGGTGAAATCCAGTCCGAATTGATCCATACGCTCATAGAGCAGTTTGGGCAGAGTCGCGGTCGCGCGATCGAGCGTATTCTTCGTGGGAAAAGCCCACCATGGCGGGCGGGTGGCGCGCCGTTCGCGACGCTGATCGGGCGTCAGACGATGCCATCCGCCGCCGGAGCCGCGTCCGGAACTACTCTTGAAACGTTCGACCAGCTCACTGCCTCCGGCCTTTTTGAGATAATCGAAAACCGCCGGCGTGAATTCGATCGTATGTCCGTCGGAATCGATTACCGGATGATTCAGGCGCGCACGTACCGCCGCTGACTTGCTGATAGATGTGTCCATACGAAATTGCTAACCCGTTCGTGGCGGGAGTTGCAAGCGTAGTCGCAGGCGCGAGAACGGAACCGGCGAATTGACTCGAAGATATGGGAAGTGCCGCCGCCGGATGCTAAACGGCATCGTTGTGCTGAGACGGTGCCGGACGCCGTTGGCGCCGCTCGTCACAGCGCTTGCACAAGCCGCGAATTTCGGTCGAAAAGCCCAAAGCCTTGAAGCCGTCAGTCACCGTCAAAGGCAGCAGGATCTTTTCCAGCTCGGGGATAACTATGTCCTCGACGTGGCGGCAATCCACGCACACCAGATGGTGATGCGGGTGCAGATTGGCGTCATAGCGAGCGCTCAGATGGAGTGGTGTAACTTTGCGCAATTCACCGATGCCGCACAATGTTTCCAGAGTCCGATGCACGGTCGCCAGCGAGATATACGGGCATGTACGTCGCACGGTGGAGTAAATCTGGTCGGCGCGTGGATGCCCTGGTGCACTCAAAACCGCACGCATTACGGCAAGGCGCTGTGGTGTGATCGCAAGTCCGTTGTTGCGGCATTTGACGACGAACTGGTTCAGCCGGGATGCGAGATCTTCGCCGTGATGCCGCTGACTAATTGCGTTCACAACAATCGGATACTACCTCAAGTCTGGCGTGCCGCGCCACCGCAATTGCTATCGGCGACGGCCTGAATTGTGGGGAGAAACTTTCCTTGTGAAGCGGAGCCCTTTTGAGCTAAGAAGAAACTGTAAACCACGCCGCGGCTCGACCCGCATGGCTGCACGTTCCCCAGATTAGTTTCAATGCCTTGCGTGGCCAGGGTCGCAATTCCGCGATACGGCCTGCCGCAGCGACAATCCCGAAAAGGAGTCCCAGCTATGTGTGCGGCGACTTTCGATTGGGTGGGTGTTGTCGACTATGCGAAGCGTTATCAGGGGGCAGTGCCTAAAACCCAATATGAATTGCCCGGAGTGACCCGGGAGGTTCGCATGGGCGCGCCGGTCGCGGTCCCGCCGATGTGGCATGCGGTGGTCACCGCCAAGCTCGTGCTCGCGCCCGACAAAGCGGGTCATAATAAAGTCGGAATAAAAATCTGAAAGCGTAGGAGGCACCAATGGCTACCACCGAACTGGACAAACGGGAACTGATTGCCAGAATGGGAACTGGGATGTCGCTGGTCACGACCGCGGCCGGAATCGCTCTCATCGTCTTGGGCATCCTGGCCTTGGCCAACATCCACCCTCCGATGCTGATCTCGATTGCCACGATTATCGCCGGCATAGCACTGCTGGTCGAGGGTGCCGGACTCGCCGCCAAGTATGCCAACGCACTCGCGAACGTGCCGGGGACGAGCATGATCAGTGCGGCCGAGCTTGGCGGCGGGCTCAACGCAGGTGCGCTGGCGGGAGCAGCGGGTATCGTGCTTGGGATTCTCGCAATTCTAGGTATCGTGCCCGAAGTCCTGACCGCGGTTGCCTTAATCGTCTTCGGCGCCGCCGTGTTGTTCGATTTCTTCGCCAAAGCCCAGCTCCGGGTGCTGCGGATGATTCCGTCGGAAACCTCGGCCGGAGCGCAGGAGGGTATGGCCAGAGTTGCGCTTTCCGCCGTATCGGCTTTGAACACGGCGCCAGTGCTAATCGCCATCGGATTGATCGTGCTGGGAATTATTGCGCTGGTTGGAATGGTCGCCGTGATACTCGTGGCGGTCGCATTCCTGGGTTTCGGCACCTACTTGTTCCTGGACGGAACGGCTGCGGGCAGTTGGTTGTTTGAGCTGCTGACCTACTATTGAGACAAGGCCCCGCCGCGTGCGCGTTCGTGCTCCGAAATCGACGGGCTTCGCGGAGCGCCGGAGCCCGCCGCCGCGCACGCATCGCTACTCATGCGCGCGTGACGCACCAGGGCGTTTTAGAAAAATGAACATCGGCGCGCACAGCAGCGCGATCAACGCCAGGGTCCGATAAACGTCGTTGTACGACATCAGGGACGCCTGTTGCCGAATCATATGGTAGGCCATCCCTAATC
>JBOHWM010000203.1:0-2498 GCA_050736555.1 Binataceae bacterium (SeqCode) | reverse complement strand
GCGGAAGGCTTTGCAAACGGCAGGCCGCGTCCATGATCGTCACTATGTTGGTGTCGGTGCCAAACCCTGCGCCCGCGAGCGTGACATCATTACCAACGATCAGGTCAAGCTTCTTTCGTTTTAACTTGTCGAGCGCGTGAGCTTCCAAAGATTCGGTTTCGGCGGCAAAACCAATCAGCAGGCGGTCGTCTTTTCTGGCCGCCAGCAGCGGAAGCTCATCCGCGATCGGCGCCAACTCCAATGTCAGCCCCTCGGCGCTTTTCTTCAGCTTCTGAGCGGCAGGATGACGCGGGCGAAAATCCGCCACCGCCGCCGCCATTATCAACGTCGAGCACCACGGAAAATTCTCCGAAGTCGCGCGCAGCATCTCAGCCGCGCTGACGGTGTTGATCCGTTCGACTCCGCGTGGAGTCGGCAATATCGACGGTCCCGCCACCATGCGCACCGCCGCGCCGCGCCGCCATGCCGCCGTTGCAATCGCGAAACCCATCTTGCCCGACGACCGATTGGAGACGAAACGTACTGGATCGATCGCCTCCTGCGTCGGGCCAGCGGTTATCAGAATACGCTCGGCGGCGAGGTCTGGCCGCGACAGCATGCGCTCCAACTCGTCAACAATCACCGGCGGATCTGTCAGCCGGCCTTTACCTTCATAACCGCATGCCAGCGCGCCTTCGTCGGGCTCTATTATGGTGACACCGCGAGCCTTGAGGCGTGCGAGATTTTCGATAACCGTCGGATGCGCGTACATGTGTACGTTCATCGCCGGTGCGAACGCAACGGGACATTGCGCGGCGAGCAATACCGTCGTGACAAGGTCGTCGGCCAAGCCGTTGGCCGCCTTGGCGATGACGTTCGCGGTGGCGGGAGCGACGACGATAGCGTAGGCGCTGTCGGCGAGCCGAATATGGCCGATTTCGGATTCCTGCGTGAGGTCGAACGTATCGGTCGCAACCGGATTCTGGCTGAGCGTCTGCAAAGTCAGCGGGGTGATAAACTCCGCCGCATTGCGCGTCATCATCACGCGGACTTTAGCTCCGCGCGTCACCAGCAGACGGACCAGCTCCGCTGCCTTGTAAGCGGCAATCCCGCCACAAACGCCGAGCACAATCATCTTATCCGCAAGGACGCCCATCGCTTATGATTCTTATATTCGCGCGCCGCCGGTGGGAAGCGCCGCGCCAAACTGCGGGATTAGCCGTTGCGTTGTTCGAGCCTTTCCGCGTTTCGCACCGTTCGCACCGCTTACCGTTCGAGCTCGCCGCTAATGAATTTCTCGACGCGATCGCGCGCGATGTCGTCGGCAATCTGGCGAGGCGGATGCTTCATCGTGTAGGCCGCGATTGAGTAGAGCGGGCCCCCAATCCCACGGTCACGGGCCAGTTTCAGGCATCGAATCGCATCGACCACGACGCCGCCGGAATTGGGCGAATCCTGTACTGACATCCTGAGCTCGAGCTCAATCGGAATCCCGGCAAACCCTTCGCCTTCGATGCGCAGAAAACAGACTTTGTTGTCGTTCTGCCAGGGAACGTAGTCCGAAGGTCCAATGTGCACGTCGATATCAGGAAGCCGTTCCGGCAATACGCTTTGCACCGCTTCGGTCTTTGACTTGCGCTTGGAACTCAGGCGTGAGCGGTCGAGCATGTTGAGAAAATCCGTATTGCCGCCAGTATTGAGCTGGTAGGTATGGCGCAAGCGGATGCCGCGGTCGGCGAACAGCTTCATGATGGTGCGATGGAGAATGGTCGATCCGAGTTGCGACTTGACATCGTCGCCGATCACCGGAATGCCCCGCTCAGTGAAAGCCGCCGCCCATTTCTCATCCGACACGATGAATACCGGCATGCAGTTGACCAGGCTTATTCCGGTCTCGAGGCAGGCGCGGGCGTAGCGCTCGACCGCCTTTTGGCTGCCGACCGGCAGATAGCAGAGCATCACTTCCGCACCGCTTTCGCGCAAACGGGCTTCAAGGTTGACCGGCTTTTGCGTCGCTGGAATAAAGGTGCGCTCCTGTGGATAGGCGCTCATGTGCTCGGCGACGCCGTCGTGGATCTCGCCCATTTCCACCTCGACGCCGTACCGGGGAAGGTCGCGCCAAATCGTCACAGTGTTATTCGGTGGTGCGAAACACGCGGCTTCCAGCGGACGGCCAACCTTGCGCGCATCGATATCAAACGCACATGCGATTTCGATATCGCCGGGCCGATAACCGCCCAGATCATAATGCATCAGCCCCACGGGCGCGCGTTGATCGCCGGCAGCCGCGTGCTTGTAGTACTCCAGACCCTGGAGAAGGGACGAAGCGCAGTTACCCACCCCAACGATAGCCACCCGAATTTTCGACATTTCCTTCTTCAGCTCGCCTCAACACCTCAGAAACGCCGCTCCGAATCGCGAACTCCGCGAAACCACGGAATGAACAATGACACAGCGAATCTTATGTTATTATCGGAGCGGTGAGGCAAAGTAAATTGTTGCCGCGGGCGCTTGGGAGT
>JBOHWM010000202.1:0-10523 GCA_050736555.1 Binataceae bacterium (SeqCode) | reverse complement strand
TCGGTTCAACGCCGCACAATGGTCAATATCCCAGTTGGAATTCGACCACGGTGGGCAACGGCACGCATACGATTTCGGCCAGTGCCTTCAGCGGCAGCCATACCCTTTTGGGCACCGCCGCGATCACGATCAATGTGCAAAACTAAGATCTTGGCTGGCGCGCCAGCGTGACATTCGCTGGCGCACATCGCGTGGAAGATTTTTGTGTAGAACTCGCGGGGAATAGCAAACAATTCCGAGTCACACGAGCGCTCTTCCGACCATCGGCATGGAATATGCCGTCAAGTAGCGTTGACGTGCCCGTTCTTGGCCGCCCGCGCGAAGGCGCTCGTGCTTGGCCGTGATGTGCCGACCTCCCTGCGTTGTGACTGCTGAATTTCCAGAAGCGCGACCGCCTTGCGCAAATAACGTATACCCCCGTCGACCTCATCCGCACTCAACCGTTCGACGATCGGTTGTAAGAACCTATGGCCCTGCTCGACCATCACGTGCAGGAATTTCTGACCCTTCGGGGTGAGTGAGACTTGTTTCTCGCGCCCGGAGGAAGGGTCTTCGACGATTTCCAGCAGATTTAGCGGCGCACGAGCCATCCCTCGCAGCGCTTTGGTAATGGCGGAGCTGCTCACCTCAAACCATGATTGCAGCACCCGTTCGATATCCTTGCGCCGCATCCGCTCGCCGTTGCTTCCCTCCGACCGGATCAACCACAGGATGGCTGTCTGCTTGCGCGATAATTGTCCGGCGCGCATCTCGTCTTCCAGCGCGATGCATGCCTTGTAGTGGACTGGATAGAAAAGCTCCAGCAACTCGCTTACGCGGCTCTCCTGGGTGGTTCCTCTGCGGCTCCTTGGGGTCATTCGTAAACTATCTCCTACACTATTTCTACGGGACATCGTTTCTGTTGACAACCCTTCCCAAGACCGGTTTATAGTTTCCCTGCGAAAACATTAACGCGCGGCGGGTTCCGATTGAAGAACCTTTAAAGAAGGTAGTGGATCGTGCCTTGGAACAGAACAGAATCCTGCCTTGCTATACGCGCACGCGCCATCGGTTTATAGGATAGAAACGACCGCTCGTGCGGTTTAAGGCCGTGAGCGAACGAATCAGGAGGGCCAAATGCCTGCGGAAGAACTGCTGATTGATGCCGATGGTCATATCCTAGAACCGCCGGATTTGTGGGAACGATACCTCGAACCAAAGTATCGCGCCCGCGCGATACGTATCCGGGTTGGTGAAGATGGCTACGAATTTCTCGAGATCGATGGCAAAAGGGCGCAACTGACGAGTGCGGCGCTGCTCCATTCGCTGGGAGGTATGAAGAAACTGCGCGAAATGGGCGCTGAGATTGAAGAGCATAACGCCGGCCGCCGCGAGGCCTTGGGAGCTGGGGCGCAACAAAAACACGCGATTTTTGACAGCTTGGCGACCGGCCGTCCGGAGGATACGTATCTGTCTGGATGCGCGCCCGGGGCGATGGACATGCGGGAACGACTCAAAATTCTCTACCGAGAAGGCATGGCGAAGGCGGTGATTTATCCGACCATCGGACTTTTGTGGGAAGCGGAACTGTTCGACCCCGAACTGTCCAGCGCCTACTGCCGCGCCTACAATCGCTGGATTACGGACTTTTGCGGCGATTCAGGCGGGCGGCTCGTCCCGATTGCGCATATCTCTTTCGGGGATCCCGAGGAGGCGGCGCGGGAACTCGAGCGCGCGGTCAAAGCCGGATGCAAAGGCGCGTTCGCCTGCGCCTTCACTATTACACGCAAACCGCACGGACATCCCGACCACGATCGCATTTTCGCGGCGGCGCAGGACCTCGGCGTGCCGCTCGCGATTCATCCCACGTTGGAGCCAGTCCAATGGAGCGTGCACCAGCGCTTCGACGGGATGGCATGGGCGGATTGGTATCTCGACCTGTTCGCCGCGCAAGGCGTGCCACAAGCTTTCGCGACCCTGTTTCAGTACGGCGTATTCGATCGCTTTCCGCGTTTGCGTGCGGTCGTGCTGGAATCGGGCGCGGGCTGGATTGGTTACTGGCTTGATCGCGGTGACGCGATTTATCGCCGAACCCAGCTTGGTGGCACCGTCCAGTTGAAGGAACGGCCGTCCTATTACTTCAAGAGGCAGTGTTTCATCTCCGGAGACCCGGACGAACGATCGATTGCGGCGCTGACGCGGCTGGTCGGCGAGGATCGGTTCTTCTGGGCCAGCGATTATCCCCATCCGGATCACCCGGGTGATTATCTCGAGGAACTACGCGGAATGGTCGAAGGGATGTCGCCGACGGCACGGCGCGGCGTGTTGGGAGAGAACGTTGCGCGCGCTTATAAACTGATATGATCGCAGGAATATAGCCAACGTATAGACATTGCTGGTGTTGATCCAACATGTCTGCTCGGAGATCCAGTTCTCGAGATGATGTGAGCTTCGGAAGCGCGATGCGAGTGAAATAGCAAAAGCGAGGTCACTATGAAATTCATGTTCTTCTGCCTGCCCACGCTGCCAGGCACGCTGGCGGAACGGCGCGAACTGCGTCCGATCGCCAACCAAACCGAACGTTGGCAGCGAATGTTCGAGGAGGTGGTCGCGCTCGCGCGCCGCGCCGAGGAATTGGGCTTCGACGCAATGGGCTTTCCCGAGCATCATTTGCACAGCGAAGGTCTGGAGATGGGAGGGTTGCCGACTCTCTACCAACACGTCATTGACCGTACCAGCCGTATCCGCGTTGGACCGATTGGCTATGTGCTACCAGGATGGAATCCGCTGCGTTTGGCACTGGAGACCGCCTGGCTTGATCAACTGAGTAAGGGGCGGACCTTTGTCGGCTTCGCGCGTGGTTATCAGACCAGATGGCTTAACCAAATGGCTCAGAAGATCCACGTCAGCGCGACGGTGAGTGACAAGAGTCAGTCCGACCGGGTTAATCGCGAAGCCTTCGAGGAAGTCTATCGCATCTTGAAGCTGGCATGGGGCGCGGAGCCATTCAGCTTCAAAGGCAAGTACTACGAGTATCCATATCCATACGAAGAGGGCACCCCGTGGTTCGCGCATGAATGGACGCGTGAATTCGGCGCACCCGGAGAAGTGGATGAGCTCGGGCGCGTGCGCAAGATCAACGTGGTGCCCAAGCCTTATCAAAAGCCGCATCCGCCACTGTTTCAGGCGTTTTCAGTCAGTGAAGAGACGGTACGCTGGTGCGCCCGCGAGCGAATCATACCGACAATTCTGCTCTCGCAGCCGGAGGTTACGCGCAAGCATGCCGAAGCTTTCCGCGAAGAAGCGCGCAAGGCGGGAAGAACCCTTAAGCTAGGCGAAGGAATCGGCGTTATCCGTTGTCTCTACATTGGCAAAGACCGCGATCATGCATACCAACTCGCCGAAAATGGCGCGTGCGGAGTTGGCTTCCGCAATTTTTTCCATCATTTCGGCTTCACTGAGGCATGGCGTGAACCGAAAGATGAAGAGCGCTACGCGGGCCGGCCGCTCCCGCAATCAGAATGCACGGTGGACCGCATGGAGCGGGCGAAATTTGCATTGTTGGGCAACGCGGGGGAGATTCAGAAAGAGGTCGGCGCGATTGTGGAGAATGTCAATCCGGAATGGTTCGTGTGGCAATCCGATCAGGGTTTGCTACCCTTCCCCGAGGTGATGCGGGAGCTTGAGACTTTCGGTAAGGAGATATTGCCGCGATACAAATCTTAAATGAACGTGCGGTCGGCGCTTGAAAATCTGGGTCGGTCTCGGGGCGATCCATCCAGATGTTGGCGCAAACGTGCGGCGGATGCTGGCGCGCATCAACTCCCTCGCTCACCCGTGACTTTGAGCGGAAGCGCGTGAACAGGCACAAGGGGTTCTCAATGATGTCTTTACGAGGGAATCCCTTGACCACTTATTATTTTGATATGCCCATGACCCGCCTTGTACAGGCGGTCCACCAACTCCGCCGCATTACCCACAACTATCCAGCACGGGTTATGTGCCGCTAGTATTCGCTTGCAGCTATCGGCTACCTGGGCCGTGCGGCTCTTGCGTAGTCTTGCCGGCGAATTCCAAACGTAGTCAATAGGTTGATCGAGCAACACGCTATTCGCGAGTGCATCGGCTGTATCCGCGCAGGTTTCGAAATGGCTATAGTTGTGACCGACAAGATAGTTGATGGCGCCGCGAAGCTCCTCCTCGCCGCATGGTGCGTGAAAGGCAAGGCCCTCGAGTGTTTCAAGCACCTCGCGCATCGACTCGGTCGTGCGGTCCTGGTGGACGGAGCAGGAGATGATCCACTGGGTATCATCACGTGTCTGCGAAAGCCAGGAGCGTATTCCGTACGTCCAGCCTTTGGTTTCGCGAAGCTTTAGATTAAGCCGCGACGTGAACATTCGCGCAAAAACGGCGTCGATTACAATTGCCAGCGTGCTTTCCCGCCGAGGAACGCGTAATCCCATGTACAATACCGCTTGTTTTGCGCCTGGAAGATCGATCAGAATTACATCAGGGCCCTCTCCGACGCCAGGCGACGCAGTAAGCTGCCGGCGCTTTACTGGGTGTGGCTGAATTCTCGAAGACGTGTCATTCCATCGGCCGAAGCTATCCTCCAGCAACGCGCGCATTTCCTTGCAACCGGGCCCGCCTGCCACAATCAACGTGGCACATGTAGGCGATAAATGTTCGGCAAAGTATTTCCTGAGGTCTTCCGGCGTGAGGATTGCGTTAGTTCGCCCACTACCATAGCCGCGCTGAGATCCGTCATGATGGCCGGCTGGATAAAGCATCCGCGGAAGAAGGCGGAGCGCGAGATTATTCGGGTTGCATAGTTCGCGGGAGATCAATTCGGCTTGCGCCGCTCGGACACGCGCGAAATCGCGTAAATGGAATTGAGGATTTGCCAATGCTTGCGCATACAGAGCCAGCGCGCGGGGTAAACTCCAGGTGAGCGCCGACATCGCGACGATTGTGCCATCTGGCTCCACTCGCCCGCGAATGGCCGCGCCCAATCGCGCAAGTCTCGCATCGAGGCTCGCACCCTCCACACGCAAGGCGGCTTCGAACGTTGCCATCGCCAGATGCTCCCGGCCGCTCTGATCGGGCGGGCCGTCTGTGAAGCCGCCCCCGCAGACAAGCCTCAACTCAGTCAAAGGGGATTCGGGGCGCTCGGCCATGACCACTTTTAGCCCATTGCCGAGCGTGAACTCCGTAGGTCTTGGCCATACGCGCGCGCAGTTTCTTGTAACCGGTGGTGGCTTGGTAGTCGAGAGCATCAACCTGTGCTTTCGCCGAACTCTAAAACCGCCGGTTCGCGATTTAGATATAGTTGTATCGCATTTCCAACCTGCCTGGGCCTAAGCGCCGCGAAGGTAGAGACGTGGCAATGATAAACCGCGGGATGGCCGCCGAGGACGGTGGAGATCGCCAGAGTGTCGGATTTACCTTGTGGTCCGCCAACTCGCTCGCCTGTCCGGACGAGCTTGGCAAACAGTTTCACTCTGGCCGTGTCTATCTCCACGGCGCTGAGCGTTTGGCCGCACCGCTCAAGTTCATCGACAATCGCAGCCTTGATTACATTCGGGGCAATACCAGGTAATGGCGTCGCGGATAGAATGATTTGCGAATCAAGCTGGCGCGGATGCAACTCGATTGTGATGTCGGATGCCAGTCGTTCCGTTAGGCATATCCGGCGCCACAATCGCGAGTGTTTGCCATTGAGTAGTTCGCATGCGGCTTCGACGACTGCATAATCGGCGTGGGCGAATGCCGGCGCGGGCCAGATAAGATATAAGCGGCAGTTTTTGGCGTCAATCGAAATCGCCGAAGCGCGGACGTGATGTGCCCGGTTCCTCGCGGGAGCCTTATAAGCCACCCCAGTGTGCACGGAGCCGAAATACTTGTGTGCTCGCTCAATCGCCGCTTCAACTCGAATATCTCCTGAGATAGACAATACCGCGTCCGCGGCGACGTGATGTAAGTGGATCCACTCGAGCGCATCCGCGCACGTGATATTGTCGAGTTGTTCAAATATTCCGTTCGATGGATGTGCGTATGGATGGCCGGCCGAATGGGTCAGCGCGGCGATCATAGCGGGAGCGCGCCCGAACGGTTCACTCTCGCGCTGCATAAGCTCATTGCGCACCACCTCGCGTTGCAAATCGAACTTTGTGGAGGTCATCGCGGCGGGAAGATTTCCCATGCGATCGGCTTCCATCCATAGTGCGAAATCGAGCGCACCGACAGGAACTGTCGCGAAATAAGCGCTGTAATCCTCAGTCACGCGCGCATTGATGTATACGGCGCCGGCCCGTTCGAACGGCCGGAAATAAGATCCGGGCACCGAAGTCGTTCCGGAGTACATAAGATGCTCGCATATATGAGCCAAACCTGACTTGCCCGCGGGTTCTTCGCGTGACCCCGCGCGATAAACAACCTCAACTGCGACGACGGATGCTTTGCGGTCGCAATGAGCCACCACGGTCAGCCCGTTGGCTAAGCGCGCAACGGTCGCAGGTATCCGCGCGGCACGCCAATCAAGCGGCTCCTCGAGCCAAGCGCGGCCACCTCGCGTTTCAGACTGAATGCGGCGAGCGCCAGGCATTGCCGCGGAGCAGGCTACGAGCTTAACTCGCGAGAGTTGCGGTCATCGCGGAAATAAATCGGCTTGCCCTCGGTTTGCCGCCGCGCGCGTGCGACAGCGTCAATCACGACTCCGTGGGATGGAGCCAGATCGCAGACCGGATCGGTCGAAGCCGCGTCGCCGGTGAGTAAATAGGCTTGGCAGCGGCATCCGCCGAAATCCTTGGTGCGTTCGGGGCACGAACGGCATGGCTCGCGCATCCAGCCAAAACCGCGGAATGCGTTGAAGGCGGGCGACTCATACCAGATCCAGCGCAACGGATGCTCCAGGACGCGGGGAAAATGAAATCCCGGCAGCATGCGCGCCTGATGGCACGGCAGCGCGACGCCGTCCGCCGTAATAGCCATAAAAACAGAGCCCCAGCCATTCATGCACGGCTTCGGCCGTCGTTCATAATAATCAGGCACGACCCAGTACACTTTGATAGAGCCAGCTCGTTGACGATAATCGCTGATCACTGCTTCGGCACGCGCGATCTGATTATGCGAGGGCAATAGTTGTTGGCGGTTGAGGTACGCCCAGCCGTAGTACTGAGTATTGGCAAGCTCGAGGTATTCAGCGCCCAGGCGCTCGGCCATTTCGAGTATCCGCTCGACATGATCGAGATTCTGACGATGCAACACGACGTTGAGCACCATCGGGTAACCATGTTGCTTGATGAGGCAGGCGAGCTTGAGCTTGAGATCAAATGTGCGAGTGTGGCTCAGGAAATCATTCAACTCGCGCGTCGAATCCTGGAAGCTCAGTTGAATGTGGTCGAGTCCGGCCTCGCGCAAAGCGGCGATGCGGCGTTCGTTGAGGCCGATACCGGAAGTTATCAGATTGATATAATAGCCGAACGCGTGACCTTCGCGCACAAGGGCTTCAAGGTCGTCGCGCATCAGCGGCTCGCCGCCGGAGAAACCGAGTTGCACCGCACCGAGCGCGCGTGCCTCGCTTAATATTTTGATCCACGATTTAGTGGATAGCTCCGCCTGCCGACGCGCGTAATCCACGGGATTCGAACAGTATACACAGTGCAACGGACACCGGTAGGTCAATTCAGCAAGCAGCCAAAGCGGATTACCCGGCGTGGATTTCAATCCATCCTCGCTCATATGCGGCCTTAAGGAATTCGATGACGTCGTCGCGCAAATCAGCTTCGGAAAAAGCCTGTTCCAGATCGCGTATCAGGCCGCCAATCGATGTCCGGCCATTCAGACGTTTGACGATCTCGGCCGCGCTTGGCGATAACTTTACCATTCCCTCCGGATAGAGCAGCACATAGGCCTGTTGCGCCTCCTCCCATTGCAAACGGAACCGTGGGGGCACTACTGGAACATTATCTAAGTTAATTTGGATGTTGGTACTCATCCGCAGTCCCCGCGATACGCCATTTGCACAGCATCGAGCAGGGACCATAACACGTCGAGCTTGAACCGCAGGATTGCCAAGGCGCGTTCCTGTAGTTCACGGGTTACGAAATAGTCCAACGTGATGGCCAATCCATGCTCAACGTCGCGTCGCGCCTGCGATAAACGTGAACGGAAATAGTGCAACCCCTCAGCCTTAATCCACGGATATTTACCGGGCCACGTGGCCAGACGATCGCGATGCGCTTGCGGAGCGAATAGCTCGCTCAAGGATGAACACACCGCCTCTTGCCAGGGGCGTGTGCGTGCGAAAGTGACGTAAGCATCGACCGCGAAACGAACGGCGGGAAGCACCATCCGCAGCGAGGTAAGCTCATTACGGTCGATGCCGCAAGCTTCACCAAGACGGATCCATGCTTCGATCCCGCCTTCCTCGCCGCCCGTTCCGTCCTGGTCGAGGATGCGCAGAATCCACGTCCGGCGTATTTCGCGATCGGGGCAGTTGGAAAGGATCGCTCCGTCTTTTATCGGACTACTGAATTGATAGTAAAAGCGGTTTGCGACCCACCCACGAATCTGCGCGGGCGCGAGCTTGCCTTCATTCATCATCAGGTGAAAAGGATGATGAATGTGATAATAGGGTTCTTGATCGCGCAGCTTCTGCTCAAATTCCGCCTTACTCCACGCGGACTGGACCATTATCGATAATACCTCCGCATGGCTGCCGCTCTTAACGCAAGATCATCGCGGATCCATGCCGAACGCGGCCGTACTGTGTCGCATTGAAATCCTAGTTGCCAATCGAAATCTCCATTCCGTCATAGGCAAGCTCAACACCGCGGCGAGCCAGCTCCCGATGCTCCTCAGAGTCTTCGTTCAGAATAGGATTGGTATTGTTGATATGAATTAAAATCTTTCGTCTATGGGGTATACGGCGCAGGAAGGAAAGCATGCCGTTCGCACCCGATTGCGCCAGATGCCCCATCTCGGCGCCACGTTTGTTACCCGCGCCGAGCCGGATCATCTCATCGTCGCTCCAGAAAGTTCCATCGACCAACAGGCATTCGGCCGTATTCATGCAGTTCCATATCACGGGTTCAATCGCGGCAAGCCCTGGAGCATAGAACAGGCTTTTGCCAGTCGCGATATCAGTCAACATCAGTGCGATATTGTCACCCTCGCCGGGTGCCTCGCGATGAGACGAGTAGGGCGGTGCCTTGCTTCTTACCGGGATCGCAGTGAAGGTTATTCCGTCGATACCCGTGACGGCAAATGGAGCTTCTGGCACGCCTTTAACCTCATGCCAGCGTACGCCGCAATATTTGTCCAGAATCCGCAGAAGCGGGTTGCCGGTGACGAGGTCTTCATGCACGCTCGCTGTGCAATACACCTGCAAGGGTGCGCCCTCCCGCAGCATGGCAAGACCAATCGTATGATCAATTTGGCTGTCGACCAGGACCACGGCGCGTACTCCCGTGTCTCTTAGAACTCGCGCGGGCTGAAGGCACGGAGTGGCACCTAATTGATGCAGTATATCCGGCGAAGTATTAACAATTGCCCAGTTGACACTGTCGGAACTCACCGCAATGGATGATTGTGTACGTGCTTTGGCTTTGATGGTCCCTGCGCGAAAGCCTCGGCAATTGGGGCAATTACAGTTCCATTGGGGAAAACCACCGCCCGCGGCTGCTCCTAGAACCAGAATCCTCATGCGGCGAATCCAATTGAGTAGCGAGATTTCGAGACAGAGCCCTCGCTTACCTACTCGTCTCGTTGGCAAACGATGATGAGACGCGCCGAAGCCGTGTGTCGGCGTGTCCGCTCTCGGCTTCGGCGCCTACCGTCTACCGATTCCAGATGTACATCGTCACTTCGAAGCCGAATCGCAATTCGATAAATTCTGGCTTTCTCCAGATCATCGCGAAACCTCCCTGCCGTCTAACCATTGCTCACCCGCGCTTATCAAAGTACGCGCTGGAGGTGAGTATGCGATGGAATGCACATCGAGGCAAACCACAGCGAGCAAGTCGCAAAGAAGCGGAAAATCTCCGTCATGATAACGAAAATATCCACACTTGACGTGCCGAAGTGCCAGATAATGTCAGTGGCGAGCCCGAAAAACGTGCCGAACTGTGAATTAATCACCAAAAAGCAATGAGAGCGCTAATGAAGAGCATCGGCTGTGTATTTTCGTGCATTCGTCCTTGACTCGATTGACCTTAAATGACGAGGCGAGGCGTCGATTGATCTCCCAATAAGGCGTGGTCTGGTGTTTCCCTAAGCCGTGTGAGGATGGCCGCTGAACGGTGACTGATGCTTTTTTACGCGCGGTTTGCATTGAGCGGCGCGCCGTCGTCAGGAGGAGCAATGGCGCAGACAAAATTAATTTCGGCGGATTCCCACGTGATGGACCCCGCGAATTTCTGGCTCGACCGCTTGGAACAAGTTCAAACAAGAGGTCCCGCGGGTGGCGCCGCGACCTGACGGCAAGGGCTTCATTTTCACCGCTCCGGGCTGAATCCGTTTCCTGTCGCCGACGGATTTGATAC
>JBOHWM010000201.1:0-11218 GCA_050736555.1 Binataceae bacterium (SeqCode) | reverse complement strand
CTACTGGCCGCCGCCAACCCGCGCACATAGCCGGGAAAATGGCCGTCGAACAGCATGCCGACGCGATGCGACGTGCCGTCGCGCTCCACCATCGCCATGCTGATGCCGTCCGCCGCGTAAAGCCGTCCGTCGCCCGCCACCTCGATATCAAGTGGGCCAAGAAATCCCTGTCCGACCAGCACACGCTCGCGCCCGTCAGCCACTATTTCCGCAACACCGCCGTCCACGAAATGTGAGACGAAGAGGCGGTCGTCGTTGGTCAGGACGAAATTGTCGATACCGGCGCGCATCGTCGCCGCGATGGTGCGCCTGCCGCTTTGCAAATCGAAGCGCAGAATTTCGCCGCTGCGCCCCTGGGTCGAAAGCAGTTGGCCCTTGCTGTTAAATTTCACCGCCGTCGGAATCGCCACTTCGTTCGTGAAACGCTCCGGCTGGCCGCCAGACAACGGCAGGCGCCAGATTTCGTTGGCACCGAGCACGGGGAAATAGATATTGCCGTCGGGTCCCACCGACAACGCATTGGGCAACGGCAGATTTTCCGCCAACATCAGCGGTGCGCGGCCATCGGTGAACAGTTCGAACAGGCAGCCGCCAGGCCGGCATTCGTCCATGAACAGACGGTCCTGATATGCGGTGATGCCATTGGCGCCAGGCACTTGGTCGGCGATAATGCGCATGGCACCATTGGGCGAACGCGCGCATACCCGCTCGCTCATCACTTCGGTCGCGTAGAGCACGCCGTGAGAATCAAAGGCGAGGTCATCCGGGGCGACAATCTCACCGCCGATCGGACTGACCGTGCTCACTACTCCGCTGTTTATATCGATCGCACTGACCTGGCTACCGAAGGCCTGAGCGACATAAAGGCGGCCGTCGGGTCCGAAGCGCATGCCGTTGGCGCCGAACAAGGTACTCGGCCGGGTCACTCGGGTAAGGGTCCATCCGGCGGCGACCTTGATCCCGCTCTGATCGGAATAGCGGCTGAGATTCTCCATGATAATGCTCCCCGAATGCGAATGACTGGCGGTGCTTCATCCGCATTAGCGCGCATCCGCCGCGGTTGCAAAGCATGAGTACGAAATCAGGCGGGCGATTCGCCGACGACCGGCATCACCAGACGGATGGGCGGCATCATGACAGACGCTGTTGTCGGCGACCACGATCGGGCCGGGCACTCCCAATGGTCCGCTGTTATTCAAATTCACATCGAAGCGCGGGAAATTCAACGAGGAGATATCCACGTGTATGCGATGGCCGCTCATGAAACGGTTGCTGATAGAGCTTAAAGCTCAACCGATAGATTTCTCCCGCACGCATCAATTCCGGTTTTGAATACGAATCCCGATAACGCGCACGCATGATCGAGTCGGTCAGGTTTAAAGCATAGCCGTCGGGGTAATCGGCGCTCGGCGGATACAGGTCGACCAGCTTGGCCGTGAAATCGGTATCAGCAGCTGTGGAGGATACCCACAGATTCACGGTGATTGTGCCGGTCACTTCCATTTCATGCTGAAGCGGCTCGCTCATAGACGTCAGCACGTCCGGCCGCGCCGACAACGGCAGTGATTCATCACTTCCAAGGGTGGCCGGATGAGTACGTTGATCGAAGCCACCCGCCGGCTTGTAGCGTGCTTCGCGTAACGCCAGCCGCAAAGCAGGGTCGGAGCGCGCCTCAGGACTGCTCACCGCCATGTGAAACGCATAGATGAGGAAGCGCTGTTCGAGTGCGCCATTATGGCGCATTGAGCACGAGTAATAATCCGACGGCCCCTCGGTAACGAACATCGCCGCGCCAGTCAGCGCCGGACGATAGATACCGGGGCTGGCCGCACCCCGTCACGCATCGCCGCCATCACGTCGCGCTCGACCATCACGTCGCGCTCGACCATCACGTCGTAGGCATGAGTCGAACCTTGCCGCTCATCGTTTGCCATCGCGAAATACTCCCCGGTTCGCGCACTTAATCTTGACTACACCGCCAACTGGGCAAATCGATCCGCATCTCGCCAATTGCCTGTCGGTGTTCACAAATGGCACGCGCGTTGCGTTCCGCCATTGAAACGACGCACTATCACCGGCATCACACACCGGCCAAGTGTTCAAGGAGTAGCAGTGATGAAAGACGCCCAAGAGCAAATCGAACCGCTCGAGGGGCAACTCACGCACGCTGATGACCGGCTGTTGCTGACTCATTGGGTGCCGCAGCAATGGGGCGTCATGCCGCGCATCAGGGTCGGTCAACGCTGGTTTAATTTAGCATGGCTCATTCCAATCGGCATTGCGTTACTTGCCTTCGGAGTTCCGTTCGCGCAGGAGGTGCGGCAAATACCGGCGGTGAAGGAATTTTTGATCCGCTATCCGGGACAAACTTCCGTACCGGTCGCTTATACCGGATTCCCGATGTGGCTGCGCCTGGAACACTTTTTTAATCTGTTCCTAATGTTTCTGATTCTCCGAGCTGGTATTCAAATCCTCGCCGATCATCCCCGTCTTTATTGGAACCGGGACTGTACGCCGGGTACGGAATGGTTGCGCTTTCAGCGCGAAGTTCCAAGCGACCGTATCTGGACGGCGAAGGATGACGCGGTAACGCTCCCCGGATGGCTTGGCATTCCCGGCGTTCGCCATTCAATCGGTTTGGCGCGATGGTGGCATTTTTCGTGTGACATGTTGTGGGTCCTTAACGGCGCGGCGTTCTACGCGATGCTCTTCGCCACCCATCAGTGGCAGAGGCTGGTACCACGCACATGGTCAGTGATTCCAAATTCCTTATCTACCGCGCTGCAGTACATGTCGCTGGTGTTTCCGGCCAACCAGAGCTGGGTCCGTTACAACAGCCTGCAATTGCTCTCGTATTTTGTAACGGTGTTCATCGCCGCCCCACTTGCGATTACCACCGGCCTGATGCAGTCTCCCGCAATATCCAACCGGCTCGGCTGGTTCGGCAAAGTTGTCCATCGGCAGGTGGCGCGCTCGATTCATTTCATGGTGTTCTGCTGGTTCGTATTCTTCATCTTTGTGCATATCACCATGATTCTCATCACGGGCTTGCGGCAAAACGCGAACCATATGTTCGCGGGTGTGAATGACAATGGCTATCTCGGTTTCATAATCATGGGCATCGCCGTGGCATTAGTGATAGCGATGTGGATCATCGCGACGCCGTTGACGCTCCGTCATGCTCGGATGGTACAGAAAACCGGGCAATTCCTGGTTGGTTGGATAAAAGGTCTTTCAGAATGGTGGGATCCGAATAAGCAGTTCACTGAAGCTGACATTTCTCCGCATTTCTGGCCCAATGGCACGATGCCAAGCTCCGACGAATTCGATGCGCTCGCTCAGGAGAACTTCGCGAATTACACGCTGCGCATTGACGGCATGGTCAAGAATCCCCGAATATTTTCGTTCGTAGAGCTCAAATCAATGCCGAAGCAAGAACAGATTACCGCTCACTTCTGCATCCAAGGCTGGTCCGGCGTGGCAAAATGGGGCGGCGTGCCGATGCGTCACATTCTCGAGCTGGTTGAGCCCGAGCCCGAAGCGCGCTATGCCGTCTTCTACTCATTTGCGGACGGTTCTGATGGCGGCCGCTACTATGATGTCCATAAAATGGAAAATATGCGCCACCATCTGACTATACTTGCTTATGAGATGAATGGAACAGCGGTCAGTGTGCTGTATGGCGCTCCGCTACGGCTGCGCTGTGAAAATGAACTCGGTTTCAAACAAGTCAAGTGGATCGAGGCTATCGAGTTCGTGAAGGATTTCTCCCATCTCGGTGCCGGCCAGGGTGGCTACAACGAAGACCATGAATTCTATGGCTACCGTATGCCAATCTGACGTTCGTCCTGCGTCGTCGAGTTGAAAATCCGGACGATCTTCGCGGTGACGCGTGAGGTCGCTTCAGCCACCGCCGCAAGTTCGCCGCGCGCAATCACTTTGAACAGGTGGGCGCCGCTCGGCACGATGCAATCAAGCGCGCGCGCGTCGCCATGGCGCAGACGTTGTTCCAATGCCGCCTCAATTTCCGCCTCCGGCAGCGTCAAGGCCTCGCGTGGATTGATCAACGCGGTCATTACATCGTTTTCCACATCACGTTGAACCCGCTCAAATGAACCTGCGCGTTCGATAGTGAAGTCGCCGCTGCGCAGCCGCCGCAGCGAGGCCAAATGGGCGGCGCTTTCCAGTTCCTTCCCGAGATCGCGCGCTAACGAACGTATATACGTGCCAGTGGAACAGATCACATGAAAGTGCAGATGTGAGGAATCCGCCGCCTCCAACTCCAGCCTCATAATCTCGACCGATCGTCGCGGCGGCAAAATCTCTTCGCCGCGACGAGCGCGCTTGTAGAGCGGCACTCCGCCATGTTTGATGGCTGAAAAGACCGGCGCAAGCTGCTCGATTTTGCCGACGTACGCGGCCGCGAGACACGTCAGCCGAGCCTGGCCCAAGTCTGGCACCGGAGCCGTCCGCACCGGCGTTCCAGTGGAGTCCAAGGTGTCGGTCTCAATTCCGAGCGCGATCGTGCCCTCGTATTCCTTCTCGCCTACCTGAATAAAGGGCGCCAGCTTGGTCCCTTCACCCACCATGATCGGCAACAGGCCGGTGGCAAACGGGTCCAGCGTGCCGAGATGGCCGACGCGCGGCGCCGAACGGACTCGTGTGCGGATAGCGGCTTTGATTTTGCGGACGATTTCAGCCGAACTCGGGCCGGCCGGCTTATCGACCAGGATAACCCCGTCCATTACTGATCAGCCATCCTATCCGGCAAAACAAAACCCTTTGAACGCGAGAGTATTACCGCGAATGATTCAGGACCAGCGTCCCGCGGCGTTCGACTCATTCCTTAGAACGGGGTTGACGGAGTAGAGCGTCTATTCGCGCCGCCTTTTCCAAGCCTGGATCGAATTCGAAATCCAGTTCAGGTGTATATCGCAATCCTAGCGCATGTCCGATTTGACGGCGGATGAATCCTGAAGCGCGATGCAAACCAGCAATTGCTTCAAGGGCCCGCGTGGCGCCGGAGAGGTGGGAAAAGTACACACGTCCGTGGCGTAAATCATCGCTCATCCGCACCGAGGTGATCGTAATCCCCCGCAAGCGCGGATCTTTCAGGTCTCGCAGGAGCATCTGCGACAATTCGCGTAAAACTAACTCGGCGACCCGTTCCGGCCGCCGCGCTTCACCCAACATGGCTTGATTCTAGCGCGGCAACGCCAGTGGAAAAAACCACCTCGCCCGATTACGGAAATCGACGCGGCTAACCTAATTAGTAGTTCAGAATCTCCAGGCGTTCGCCACCAATCGGAGCCAAACCCAGCGAATCGATAAAGTTGACGACCGTGCGCAACGCCGAATCGACAAAGGCGCGATCATTGCCGACCTGGCATATGCCCAGATCGGCGCGCTGCCAAAGATCGTGGCTGTCCGCCTCGGCGATGGAAACGTTGAACTTGTTGCGCACGCGATCCTTAATTGCGCGCAAGACCTGCCTTTTACCCTTGAGCGAATGATTTTCCGGCAGGAACAACGTTAGTTGCAATACACCCACGACCATCGGATAGTCCCTCCCGACCCCGCCTCTTCGCGTCGCCAGACTCGCGTACATTACGCGATTGGCGCACGTAGTGGCAGACGTTGCCGAAAGGCCAGAAATCGCGGCTCTAAGCCCGGATCAGGTCTGGAGCTGCTTCTCCATCATCGCACTCTGGCCGTGAATTGGCTCTTGCCGTGGTGCGGAGAGTTTACGCAGGACCGTCTCCATCTCGAAATCTTCGACCACGTCGCCGGGTTTGACATCGTTGAAATTTTCCAACCCGACGCCGCATTCATAGCCGCTCTGGACCTCGCGCGCGTCATCTTTAAAACGCCGCAGCGAAGCGATCTTGCCTTCCCATACGACCCGTCCGTCGCGCACCAGGCGGCTGCGCGCGCCGCGCAGCAATTTGCCTTCGAGCACCATCGCGCCGGCGACGGTATTGCCCTGAACAACGAAGGTCTGACGAATCTCGGCGCGGCCCAGTGATTTCTCGCGATAGGTCGGCGCGAGCAAACCCTCCATCGCCTCGCGCATGTCGTTGATCGCTTCGTAGATGACGGTATAAAGGCGGATTTCAACCCCTTCTTTTTCAGCAAGCTGCGCCGCCTTCGGCTCAGGACGGATGTTGAACCCGATAATGATCGCTTTTGAGGCTGAGGCCAGGCTGACGTCGGTCTCGGAAATCGCGCCGACCGATTTATGAATCAGCTCGAGCTTGACTTCCTCGGTTGACAATCGCTGCAAGGAATCCGCAAGCGCCTCAACCGAACCGTTGACGTCGCCCTTGATAATGACACGCAGTTCCTTGACCTCTCCCGCGAGCATCCGCTCACTCAGAGACTCAAGCGAGACGCGGCTGGTCTTCTGCAGCACACCTTCGCGCTGTTTGGAATGGCGGAATTCAGCAACCTGGCGGGCCTTGGCTTCGTCAGTGACGCCCACAAACGCGGTGCCTGGTTCCGGCACACTCGACAGTCCGAAGATTTCGACCGGCGTGGAAGGTCCAGCCTCGGTGACACGCTGGCCCAGATGATTGAGCATCGCGCGCACACGCCCATAGGTCATGCCGCATACAAAGGGCTCGCCCTGATGCAGCGTACCCTCCTGAATCAGCACGGTGGCGACCGGGCCACGGCCGCGGTCGAGTTGCGATTCCACCACGGTGCCGCGCGCTGAGCGATTCGGATTGGCCTTCAGGTCCATCAGGTCGGCCTGCAAGAGAATCATTTCGAGCAGATGGTCGATACCTTCGCGCGTGCGTGCCGATACCGGCGCAACGATCGTATCACCGCCGTAATCCTCGGGAATCAGGCCATGCTCGGTAAGCTGCTGCTTGACCCTATCGACATTGGCCTCTGGCCTGTCGATTTTATTGATCGCAACGATAATCGGCACGCTGGCGGCGCGCGCATGATTGATCGCCTCGACCGTCTGTGGCATCACGCCCTCGTCGGCGGCCACCACCAGCACCACGATATCGGTGACCTTGGCGCCGCGCGCGCGCATCGCCGTAAACGCTTCATGGCCGGGCGTATCGACGAAGCTGAGCTTCCGGCCATTGGCCTCAACCATATAGGCGCCGATATGCTGCGTGATACCGCCGAATTCCTGCTCGGTGACGCTGGTATGGCGAATCGCGTCGAGCAGCGAAGTCTTGCCGTGGTCGACATGGCCCATTACCGTGACGACCGGCGGACGGGTTATCGCTTCGCCCTCGACCGCCTCTTCGCCTTCTTCCGCAATCGCCGATTCGGCATCGAACGCGACGTTTTCGACACTGTAACCGAAGTCGCTCGCGACCAAGGTCGCGGTGTCAACGTCGAGCACCTGGTTGAGCGTCGACATCACACCCAACCCCATCAACTTCTTGATGATCTCGGCCGCCTTCACGCCCATATTGCGCGCCAAGTCGCCGACCGTCACGCCTTCAGTGATACGCACGACCCGCTTGGAGGCCTTCGGCGTCGTAATTTCGGTCTTTCTCTGCTCTTTACCGGGCAAGGCGCGACGCTTCTTCGGCACGCGCATCCCGCGCATTTCGCGCTCGGCCGCGACGTCGGTGGTTCCCTTCTTTACGACCTTCTTCTTTTTGATCGCACGCGCACCGGGCTTTACCTGGTCCGGTGAAGGTGGGGGCGCGAACGGTTCCGGCATCGATGCGGCCGAGGCCGAACGTCCGGCGGGGCGGCCTGGCGCGGTGCCCGGGCGTGCGGTGGTCGGCGGCGCTGGGCGCGGCGCTGGTTTGCGCAAATCGATTTTGCCCAACACCTTGGGCCCACGTGGCCCATCGTCGAGGCTCGGCGCTGAGGCATGTGCGGCGCCGGTCAAATTAATCGTGCGCCCCGGCGTCAATGGCTCAGCCGGGCGAGCTTCCGACATCCGCGGAATCGGCGCGCCAGCGCGCGGACGTGGCGGCGCACTGGGCGGAGTCGCGGGCGTAGTACGTGGCGTCTCCGGATGCTCATGGGACTCGCGTTCCGCGGATGGCTGCGCAGGCGCGGCTTTGACCACTGCGGCCGGGGTCTTGGCCTCGCCGCCGCTGGGCGCGTCCTCAAGATGAGGTCGATGCTCGGCGCTCGCCTGTTCGATGGCGACACCGTTGACATTCTCTTCGCGCGGCAATTCCGTTGCGGTTTGCGCGTCTGTCGGCGCGGTCGCCGACGTCAGCATTTCGGACTCGGCGCCAACCGGCGCCCCAGTGTTTTCGGGATGTACTGGTTCAATCGTTTCCAATGCTGGCAATTCCGGAAGCTCAGGCTCCGCGGGCGACGGTGCTTCGAAGAGTGGCGCGACGAAGGGCTCATCTTCGCGGTTTTGTTCAACCTCGAAATGGAAGGGCTCGGCTTGCACCGGCGACACTTGCGACGGTTCAGGCTCAGTATGCCGCCGGCGCATCACGGTGGCATTGAGCCGCTTTTCAACCACTTTGCCGGCGCTGGTCTCAACCACGGTCTCACGCCGCATCAGAATCGCGCGATGAGCCTGCTCGTCAAGGTCAGCTTTGATCCGTTCGGTGTCTTCGGACGAGAGCAGACTCGATTCGGAATGCGCGTGGGTGAGATGCAGCCGTCTGCCACTCGCAAGCACATCCGCGACGGACACGCCCCAATCGTTGGCAAGGGTTTTGATTCGCTTTCGAGCCATCTGATCTATACTATGCGAGCGCGACCTCACTATCCAGCCGCGTTCGAATCCGCTGAGTTATCTTTTCACGCGCTTCCGGGCTGACCGTCAGTTTGAGTGACCTAAACCGCTTGATTTTGCTCGTTTCAAATTTGCGCGCACATTCAGCATTGCCATGAAGGTATCCGCCGCGACCCTGCAAGCGCCCCTTCGGATCCAACGCCACATGGTCGCCGCGGGCCGCAATCCGCACCATCGCGGATTTCAAATCGCGCTGCCCACATCCAAGACAGGTGCGAATCGGTCTATGGCTTGACTTCGGCATCTTCACTATTCGCCGCCGGGTTCGACGTACCGTTATCCGGCTGGCTTTCAAGGTTTTCGCCGTTCGCGGGACTGTCAATAGCCACGGCGCGATTCTCACTTTCGCCATCCGCGGGAGTAGACGCGGATTCGGGCTCCGCCGCGGCGTTCTCATCAGCACCGCTATCGGCTTCGGCGGCCAGAGCCTCCGCGGCCGCCACTCGTTCCTCTTCCAGGCGCCTTTTATTCGCCACCCACGCGCGTGCCGCGGTAATCACCTGGTATGCTCGCTCGGGACTGATCCCTTCGACTTCAAAGTTGTTCTCGTTGGCTTCGGCCAATTGTTCAGCGGACCTGAAGCCCCATTGATAAAGAAGTTCCGCATTGATGTCGCCGATGCCCGGAATAGCGTTGAGCGAAGCCCGCGCCTCGCGCGCCTCCTCTTCAGCCTCCGAATCACTGCGCACGTCAAGCTTCCATCCCGCCAGCCGGTGAGCAAGGCGAACGTTCTGGCCGCGCTTGCCGATTGCCAGCGAAAGCTGATCATCGGGAACGATCACCTCCATCGCGTGCTCGTCCTCATCGATAATCACTTTGGAGACCTTGGCGGGCGCCAGTGCTCGGCATACCAACTCGGCTTGGTCGTCGGTCCATGGCACAATGTCAATTTTTTCCCCGCGCAATTCCTGGACCACCGACTGTACGCGCGTGCCTTTCATGCCAACGCAGGCGCCGACCGGATCGACGTCGCTGTCCTTGGAGTAAACCGCGACTTTCGCCCGCCCGCCTGGCTCGCGCGCGCATTGGCGAATCTCGACGATTCCTTCATAGATTTCGGGCACTTCCTGTTCGAACAATTTACATAGAAAGACGTTCGAGGTGCGTGAGAGCACGATCGAAAGCCCTTTTTCAGACAAATCCACGTCCACGATGAGCGCCCGAATACGATCGCCTTGCCGGTAGCGCTCGTGCGGAATCTGTTCCTTTTCAGGTAGAATCGCCTCGGTCCGGCCAAGATTCACGATCATGTTCTTGCGCTCGAAGCGCTGCACGATGCCCGAGACAATCTCGTTCTTGCGATCCTTGAACTCATTGTAAATCTGTTTGCGCTCGGCGTCGCGAATGTGCTGGATAAGATTCTGCTTGGCGGCTTGCGCGGCAATCCGGCCCATAGTTGCGGTATCAAGCTTAATCAGGATTTCGTCGCCGGCCTGGGCTTCCGGATCGTAACGGCTGTGCGCCTCTTCAAGCTCCACTTCCGAAGCCGGATTGGCGACCTGCTCGACCACGGTCTTGATTTCAAACAGTTCGATTTCACCGATATCCGGATTGTAGCGCGACTCGATATTGCGGTCCGCCCCAAACGTACGGCGCGCCGCCGAATGCATCATCTCCTCGACCGCATTGACGACGATCGTTTTGTCGATCGCTTTTTCCTTCGATACCTGTTCGATCACACGGTTCAGATCGACCGCCATATCGCCTCCGCAAGCGCCATAAGCCCACCCGTCGAACCCTGCTGGCGGCCGCTTCGCCGCGCGCCGCGATACGCCGGGCGTTTTATGTCAGTTAATTGCGTCACTTTCTCTAAACTAATCACTATTCACAGCCCCGCCGAGTTCTCCGCGTTCCGTTGGCGCTAAAATATATGCTCATAATTGGCGCCCTGGATCTCGTCGAAGCTAAAAGCCTGCTCGCTATGACTCTGGTCGTCGTTCAACACGACTCCTTCGGCATTGACCGCAATCAATGTACCTTCGAACAGTTTGCGCCCATCGCGCGCACGGTTGGTCCGAATCCGCACCCGTTGCCCGCGAAACGCTTCAAAATGACTGAGTTTGACCAGCGGCCGGTTAATTCCCGGCGATGACACCTCCATCGTGTAACGCCCCTCGACCGGATCATATACGTCGAGCAAATCGCCCAAAATCGGACTCAAGCGTTCGAGATCGCTCAGCGTCACTCCGCCTTCGGGCCGGTCAACCAGCAAGCGCAACAGCGAATTGCGCGTCCCCTTGCGGAATTCCACAGTCACCAACTCGAAACCTTGCCGCTCAACATGAGGTTCAAGCATTTCGATAATCTTTTTCGCCACCGGGCTAACTTGCACCACCAACACCGGCCGTTCACCTCGGCATGTTCGCTCTCCAACGCCAAGCGGATTAAATTTCCTGGAACAAGTGGCCAGCGAACAAAAAAGTGGGCGATAGCCCACCCGGTCAGGCTACCACCCGGACGGGCTCACCTTCAAGG
>JBOHWM010000200.1:0-6577 GCA_050736555.1 Binataceae bacterium (SeqCode) | reverse complement strand
TCCGCAAGCATCGTGTGAGCGCCACGCCCGACACCGGCGCCGAGATACGGGTAAAAAGCCGGCCGTCCGCGCATCACCGCCAATTCCGCCAGTTCCGCGCGCATCGATTCCGCCGTAAGCGGCGGCTGGGTGCTGGTTTGATTTTCAGCGACGGCTTCGAGCAGCAGCTTTAGTGCCTGTTCAAATTTTGGATGGATAGTCATCGCGCGAAGAAGGACAGGTGGGTGGAGACTGAAGAACGCTTCATATCCGTACAGGCTATTTCAAGGCGCGCATCGAGAAGCCGCGCTCATTGTAGCATAACAGCGAGCGCTTACCCTGGAGCGTAGTTTCCAGCATGCATTCCCGGCCCCATAACCGCCCCACAAACGCGAGAGTTTTTTCGGCATATTCGAGCTGAAGGTCGCGGCCGTCATGATAATGCTTCAGGTAAAGCGTGCGATTATGGCCGAAATCGGCATCTTCGACCTTAATCACCGGAATCGAGCCGGTGCCGACGTTCTTAATCAGTGTTTCCTTGATTTCTTTCCAGCCCTCTTTGTCGGAAACCTTGTCTATCACGTAATCGTCGCCGCGCGGCTCGAACTGGAACAAGTCCATTTCGCGCATCAGCTCCTCGGTCAAATAGCGGCGTAAGAAGGAACTGTCGCGTTCGACCTCGCGCACTTCGAAAATTTTGTCAGTGCCGTTTTTTGTGGGTGCGCCGTACTTCTTGATCTCTTCCTTGGTGGGTTCCGTATGCCGACGATAAAGATCTTCCCAAATGCGGAAGCCGAGATGATAGGGATTGATCTGGCCCGGAATCGGACGAACCACCTGGTTATGCCGCACGATGAACTCAAACCGCAGGCCCTGGCCGATATCCAGAGACTCGACCAGCTTTTTATGCCAATAGCTGGCCCAGCCCTCGTTCATGATCTTGGTCTCCATCATCGGGATGAAGTATTTGGTTTCCTCGTCGACGATGGTAAGCAGGTCCTTCTCCCATTCCGCCAGATAAGGATTATGGTCGCGAATAAACAGCAGCACATCCTCGTCCGGCTCAAGCGGCACTTTATGCGTATCGGGCTCGTGAAAAACGGGGCGCTGATGCAATGATTTGAAGGGGTCCTGGCGCGGTTGCGCGGCCTCGATCGCGCGTTCGATCTGTTCCTCCCGGTTCATTTTCCGGATCGCCAGATTGCGGCGGCATTGTGCCGACAGCGCATGCGCCGCATCCAGCACGCGCTCGATTTTTTCGACTCCGATGGAAGGGTCCTCCATGTATCGCCGGACCCGTAACGCATGCGCCTTGAAAGTCTCAATCGTCAATTCCGCGCGGGTAGATTTGAAGGTGAAGTTATTCTTGAAAAAATCGTTATGTCCATAAACATGCGCGATGGTGAGCACCTGCAACAGCAGGGTATTGTCGCGCATCAGATAAGCGATGGCCGGATTTGAGTTGATCACCATCTCGTACGGCAGTCCATTGACGCCGTAGTCGTAGAGGGTCTTCAGCTTCTCGTACGATTTGCCGTAGGACCAGTGCGGATAATGCGATGGCATCCCGGAATACGCCATGTAGCCAAGCATGCCCGTATGGTCACAAATTTCGAATTCCTGCGGATACCAGTCGAGCCCGAATTCGGCGGCCCGTTCGCGAATCCTCACGTCCCACTCGACCAGTTCTTTGAGTTCGTAATTCGCCATAGAGTTTTGAGAATCGAAGGTTCAACCCGACCATGGCGTGACGCCGCGCGCGATCGGCTCAGCCATCATTCCTTGACGCGATCCTTGGCCAGGAAAGCCTTGAACGACGGCCAGATATCTTCTTTGCGTTCGATCAGGACGGCCTGGAAGTTCGCTTCGTCCAGTCGCCGGAACACGTTCAGCATCGACGATTCGTAATAGCGCGAGCCGAGCGGCTTGATCTCGCCATAGCCGAACAGATTGCAAATCTGCGCCAGCTCCTTGGCGGCACGGAGCGCGGCCGGATTATCCGAATCGAAGTTGTCGCCGTCGGAACAATGAAAAGCATAAATATTCCACAGCGACGGATGGTAGCGCTCCGCGATTATTTCAAGCGCCTTTTGATAACCCGAAGAAATAAAAGTCCCGCCCGATTCACCCTTGTGGAAGAACTCCTCTTCGGTAACCTCGCGCGCTTCGGTGTGATGGGCGATAAAGACGATTTCGACATTCCGGTAGCGCGTCGCGATGAACTGGTAGAGCAGGAAGAAAAAGCTGCGCGCCAGATATTTCTTCATCGTGTCCATCGAGCCCGACGTATCCATCACGCAGATCACCACCGCGTTGGATTCTTCACGGGTGTCGAGTTCAAGGTGACGGTAGCGCAAATCGTCCTGATGAAACGGGAAGCGTTCCTCACGCTCTTCTTCGTGCGGTTCCTGTTCCACCGCCTGGTTGCCGTTGGCGAGCCTCTCATTGTGGCGTCGCGCGAGCTTGCGCATCACGCGCTGGCGCGCGGTTCGCCGCTTATCCAATCGCACGCGGATACCGACGTGGCGATAACCTTTGCGTTTGCTGGTTCGTTCCGAAGGAATCTCCCGCAGCGCGCGCCGTTCCAGATTCGGCAGCTCGAGATCCTCGAACATGATCTCGATAAGCTCTTCGAGGGTTACGTCAGTCTCGTAATAATCAACGCCGGGGCGTTCGCCGGCCTGCCCATCACCCTTGCCCTGACCGTCCTTGCCGGTCTTGCCCACTACCTGTCCGGGGCGCGCATCGCCGTCACCCTGGCCAACGCCGGGCGCGTTGTCACCGTAGATGAAACGGTATTCCTTGATTCCGCGCAGGGGAACCTTGATCACCCGGTCTTTGTTTTTGCCGATAATCGATTCTTCGGCGATGATATCGGCGATATTTTCGCGAATTGACTCGCGCACCTTTTGGCGATGGCGCAGACGGTCGCCGGCGGAGCGATCGGAACGCTCGGCGTCCGAAGGCCGGTACTCGCGAAAAATGGTGTCGTCTGGCGCCATTATGGCCGTCTCCGCTCTCGCTTCCAATTATACTCCGATTATCAACGCGAACAGTTCAGTCTCACGCTCAATCCTTCCACAGATTATTGGCGGCATACTTCAGCACGACGTCCACGCATGATTCACAGTAACCGTTTTCGAGCAGGTTCTTGACCATTGCGTTGTATTTGTCGCTCTGCTCCTCATCGCGTGTACGCGCCTTGGTGATGATGCGTGAAATGTCGCGTACCGACGTCATCAGTTTCTTTTCGATTGCTTCCTTGAGCGGTTCGTAACTGCGATAGCTGATCTTCTCGCCACGACGTGAACTCGACCACAGGTATGCAATCACTTCCTGACGGAAGCCGTCCGCAGCCGAGCCGATGATGGCGATCTGCTCCTCGATCGATTTGAGAAAACCCTCGTCGGGAGGCAATTCCTCCTTGGTGTTGCGATCGCGCACCTTGGTCTTGTTGACGTAAGCCTCGGCGTGATCGAGATAGTTCTGGAACAGCGCTTCGGCCTGCTCCTGGTAGGAATAGACGAAAGCGCGCGTAATCTCTTTTTCGAGCAGATCAAGATATTCCTTGTGCAGCGTATCCTGTAAAAATTCGAGAAACTGCTTGCGCGTGTCGTCAGCGAGATCCGCCTCCTTGGTCATCGAGATCAGCGCCTCACGCACGTTGATCGGATTGATGCAATTGCCGCTGACGTTATCCGACAAGGCGTTATCCAAGGCCTTCATGATGAAGCGGGTGGAGATGCCGTTCATCCCTTCGCGTTTGGCATCTTCCTTCAGTTCCTGCACGTCGATTTTCTTCGTCCGGCCTTTTTCAACCACTTCCTCGCCGTTGTACAGGCGCAATTTGGTCATCAGGTCGCATTTGGAGTTCGGCTCCAGCCGCGACAGGATAGCGAACATCGACGCCATTTCCAGCGTGTGCGGCGCGACGTGGGCGCGGAAATCCGAATTGCGAATGATCTTCTGGTAAATCTTAACTTCTTCCGAAAGCCGCAGATTGTAGGGCACCTTTACCACCACGATGCGATCGAGAATCGCTTCGTTGGTATGATCGGCCTTGAACTTTTGCCATTCGGCTTCGTTCGAATGCGCGACGATGCAGGTATCGACATAGACCATGCCGTGACGGCCCGGCGCCGGTATGACCTTCTCCTGCGTCGCCGTGATCATCGCGTGCAGGTATTCGGTTTCGTTCTTGAAAACCTCGATGAATTCGACCAGACCGCGATTGCCGACGTTGAGCGCCCCGTTCAGTTCGAGCACTCGCGGATCACCTTCGGAGTACTGATCCAGTTTGGAAATATCCTCCGAGCCAATCAGCACGGACGTGTCTTGGTTGTTCGGATCGACCGGCGGCACCACGCCGACGCCGAGGCGATTGCGCTTGGAAAAATTCCGCGTCTCCACAGGGAATTCCTCGTAACGCTGCGCGTACTCCTCTTTGAGACGATAGCGGCAGACCGGACACAGGTCGCCTTCGATATGCACGCCCAGCATCTTTTCGAACTCACGCCGCAAATGGCGCGGAATCAGATGCAGCGGCTCCTCGTGCATCGGGCAGCCTTCGATGGAATAGACCGGATTGAGTTGCTCAAGTCCGCGCTGGATGCGTTCGACCAATGAACTTTTGCCCGAGCCCACCGGTCCCATGAGGTAAAGCACTTGGCGGCTTTCTTCGCCTTTGAGTGAGGCGGAATGAAAATAGCGTACAAGTTGCGCAATGGTGCGCTCGATGCCGAAAAATTCATCGGCGAAAAAATTGAAGACTTTGATCGGTTCGTCCTTGTACAGGCGCTTGGTCCGAGGATCGTCGGTATCGGAAATTTCGCGCGTGCCCAAGGTGATGATCATGTCGTAGATACGCGCGTGGGCCAGTTTCGTGAAGACCGGGTCAGCCTTGACAAGTTCGAGGTATTCGAGCAGCGTTCCCCGCCATTGTTTGGCTTCACGCGCGGCACGGTCCCGCTTTATCACCTGCTCAAAGGTACTCACTTCGGTCATTAGCTAACTCCTTGGTTGGGCGAATGAATCGCTATGGGGATTGACAGGAGTGGAAGTCGGGAATAGCGAGGGTCGTGCTATTTTCAAAGCCCGCCCCTAGAAACAGTATAACGAGCGGCGCAAGTTTGACGCAAGTCAGCTTTGCGCGTGCCCTAATGCTTTTCCACAGGCTTTTCACTAGCCTAATGTTCTCTAACGGCCTCATCCTCTCGTCTCCTTGCTTGCTCCGCCGTTGGGCTCACGCAAGATTCGCACCATCTTCGCGGTGAGCGGTTTCGGGTACTGCGAGGCGCTCGCCCAGCGCCAGCCGTCCGCAGTCGTTGATTACGCGTGCGGCGAACACGCGTTCGTCATGCGCGAAGGAGATCCACCAGCGCTCGTTTATCGCACAGCTAAGATAGTGCGCCTTGCGTTCCATCGTTCGAAGCGCGTCCAAGTCATAGGACTGGTTCCAGGGCCCCCGCATATGGGAGCGAGTCGGCACGATATCGGCCAAGTGCGCGAACGCGTTGCCGCCCGAACTCACGATGGCAATTTGGTGGTCATGGGTATGGCCGCCGGTTACCACGGCTCTCGCGCCAGCTATCATATCTACGTCTCCCGCCACGCTTTCGATCATCGCCGCCACTGGTTCCAGACATTCGCGCACATGACGATACGCCGCCCTTAATCTTTCGTTGCGTGATTCGCGCGCCGTCGCGAGTTCGCCCCGTTGCACGAAGATGCGAGCGCGAGGGAATGCCGGTTCGAGCACGCCCGAGACGCGTCGCCGCACAATCCCGCCGCAATGGTCGAAATGGAGATGCGACAGCATCACATGCGTTATATCTCCCGCCTCCATTCCCAGGCGTTGAAGCCCGTCCGGCAGCCAGCCGTCGTCATGAGAGAAAATTTTGCGTTCGACCGAACTCAGCCGGTTCCCAATGCCTGTATCAACCAGGATCGCGTCGGCACCTCGCATAATCAGCGGACAGGTTAGATTCAGCCGGATACGGTTTTGCTCATCGGCCGGATGGTTGCGCTGCCATAGTTCGCGCGGCACCACCCCGAACATGCAGCCGCCGTCGTTACGCCAGATGCCGTCGGTCAGAAAGGCGACAGTGAACTCGCCGATTCGGATTATCGGTGGCGCATCCATGCGAACTCCTTTACGCTCAATACTACGGTTCATTTAACCCCGGAAAGCCACAATCCCAGCGCCAGCGCCACCACTCCCAGCGCGACCGTCGTGCCGTATAGCCACGTTAGACGGCGAATCCATCTCGCCGAGCCGTCAGCGCCATAACCGTTGATTCTGAGCGTCGCTTCCACGCGCCATGCCGCCGCCAGCACGAACACCATTGTTGTGTAAAGTGCTATTTTGGCGGCAAGGATCCCGATGAATTCGGGCGGGAAAACGTAGTGCCGCGCCAAGCCAGCATAGATTAGATTGCCAATTCCGGTAACCGGTATGATTGCCGCAACCACCAGGCAGATGCGATTGATTCGCGGGCTGACGTTCAACGCGAATTCGCGCCATTCGCCGCTCTCCGCACTCAACGCCGATGCCGCCAGCACGAAACTCGCCGAAGCTCCTACCCATATCACCCCGCAG
>JBOHWM010000199.1:0-5311 GCA_050736555.1 Binataceae bacterium (SeqCode) | reverse complement strand
ATACTGAGCAGGTCCTGTCCGAAACTGCCCATCATATGTGGCATGGCGACGTTGACCACGCTCACATCCATCACCGACAGGAATGTGCCGAGCAGAACCGAGCCCGCCACCAGCCATTTGCCAGCTTCGGCACGCTGATGCGGCGCGACCTGCTCGTTCGGTCTAACTGCTCCAGCCATCGGACCGGCTAATTAATACCTCCCATATCGGCCATGTGGATCGCGCGGGCATGCACATAATTCAAGCCACGAGAATACGGCAATTTTGTGCTCGAACGGACATCCGCGGCGGCTAGTCATCGACCGTTTCACGACATTGTAGGACAAACCGCGGGGCGGTGCGTGATTTGTGGAAAACATTCAACTACAGTCTGGCGCTCACTTTTATAAACCCGCCACGGCTGTTACTTACACGGTCATGCTTAAGCAAGCCCACGTGCCGAAGCTTGATTATCGGATTCTGAACCGCCGCGCGGTTTCATTAGTCGCCGTGATCATCGCGATCGTAGGCCTGGCGAGCGCGCCGCCCGCCGCGGCCCTCGAAGCTCATCACGCGATGGTGGTTGCGGAAAGTGCCCGGGCCGCGCGGGCCGGCGTGGGCATTCTCAAACAGGGTGGCAACGCGGTCGACGCGGCGGCAGCGGTGGCGTTGGCATTGGGCGTGACCAATTCGGGCTCGTGCGGCATTGGCGGCGGCGGCTTCATGCTGATCTATTGGAAAAAAACCGGCCGTATTTATGCGCTGGATTATAGAGAACGCGCGCCGATGGCGGCCACGCCGGCGATGTATATGCGCAATGGCAAACCCGATGAAAAGCTGGCTCGGACGGGGCCACTGGCGATCGGCGTACCGGGTCAGATTGCGGGTATCGAAGCTTCGCTGCGGCGTTTCGGCACGATGAAGTTTCAACAGGTCGCCGCACCGGCGATAAAGCTTGCGCGGGGCTTTGCCCTGAGTCCCCACCTGGCGGGCGAGATTCGTTACACGGCGGCTGCTATCTCAAAGCAATCCGGCTTCCGCTCGCTTTTCTTCACGGCGAACGGCGCACCGCTTAAAGCCGACGATACCGTGCATGCAACCAAGCTCGCCGATTTGATGGAACGACTGGGCAACCATCCGGACGCGCTCTTCTACCATGGCGCGGTTGCGCGAGAAATCGCCGATTACGTTAAGGCCAATGGCGGCATCATGACCACCGCGGACTTGGCCAGCTATACGGCCATCTGGCGTCGGCCGCTTGATCTCGAGTACCACGGCGACACGGTCTATACGATGCCACCACCATCTTCGGGCGGAGTGGTGCTGGAAGTGCTCGGTATGCTCTCGAGCGACAATCTGGCCGGGCTTGGGATCAACTCACCACCTTATTTAGCCCGTCTTATCGAGGTATTTCGGCAAGGATTTATTGATCGCGCGCAGTATGCCGACCCGGCTTACGTCAAGGTTCCGATCGCAAAGCTGCTTTCACCAGAACATATCGCGCGCGCGCGCGCACGCGCTTTTCATCATATCGGCAAGCCAGTCGGTGCCGCGCACGATCATGGCACCTCGAATTTTTGCATCGTCGATCGCTTTGGCAATGTGGTGGTGGTCACCACCACTATCAACACCATTTTCGGTTCCAAGTTGATGGTGCCGTCACTCGGCCTGATTTTGAACAATGAAATGGATGATTTCGGGGTGGCGCCGGGCGTTCCCAACGTCTTCAAACTGGTGGGTGAAAAAGCCAATGAAGTTGCCGGGGGTAAGCGGCCCTTGTCCAGCATGTCGCCGATTATCGCACTCCGCGATGGGCATCCGATACTGGTCGCGGGCGGATCCGGCGGCCCGACCATCATCACCGGTGTGGTGCAGGTCGCACTCGATATGCTGGATTTCCATATGACACCCGTGTCGGCGGTGGCCGAACCGCGCATTCATGAGCAGGCCTCGCCCGACGTGGTATTCATCGAGGCCGCGATGCCTTCGAGCACGATCACAGCGCTCGGAAAAATGGGTTATCGAGTGAAAGTTGTCCCACATCTTGGCGCGGTCAACGCGATTGAAATAGCGCCGGGCGACCTGCACGGCGACTGGGACAAGCGCAAAGGCGGCGGCGCCTCCGGCTACTGAGCGGCGCCGAAGCGCCAGCTCGGCACGTAGCGAGCGTCGGGTTTGCGTTCGACAGGGGCGGGAGTTTAATTCACGAGCTTCCGCATAGCCACGTTTTCACCGCAAAATCCGAGCCGCTCATAGAGAGCGCGAGCCCGCGCGTTGTGCGGGGTTACCTCCAAGGCGAGTGCCACCGCTCTTGCGGGCCATAGCGCGTGTTCTCGATTCGCAAGCCGCGCGAACAGTGCGGTGGCCAAACCGCGACTGCGAGAGGCCGGGACGACGAACAATTCATCGATTACACATACTTCACCGCCGAGCTCATTTGACCAAAATGAAATCAGGAAAGCGTAAGCGACTGGACAGCCATCGATATCACACACAACAACACGCCCGCGATAAGGTTCGGCGCGTAGCTTTGCGAGCGTGTTGCGCACTTGTTCGGGCGCGACCGGCGCGGGAGAAGGGTCTTCCGCGTACAACGCCATACACATGGAGACGATGGCATCGTCATCCGAGGCAATTGCAATTCGCCACATAGACCAATCGATCCAGCGCCGGGTCCGCGCACTTTCTCGCCGCCGGTTCTGCCTTCATCAGAAGGGGCTCCCGCAACGCACGAGGAGTATCACGAATCCCACCGCCAGCGGCGAGATCGGAACGATTTTGGTCCGTCTGTCAGCGGCGCGACGGCGGTGAACGACGGCGAGCGACTGATTCGATGTGCTCGTCCGCGTCATCACAACGATCAGATTGCCCGTAGGGCGGCTCGCACAGCGTGCCGATCCGGCGCGCGGCGCGCATGACCTCAATGATTTATGAAAAAAGACCAGCTGTAGCGCCGGGGAAGATCGTTGATGGCCAGGGTGACCTGATATCCGCCCGGTGCGAGAGGCTTACGCGGGACCACCACAACCGCACCGAATTCACGCAAAATGTTGCGTCCCCAACCTTGCAGGACCGCATCGGGATTGGTGTAGGTTTCACCGGTGAAGGCGCAGCTTTCGAGCGTGACCGCGGCGCGCGTGATCGCGGCCGTGACCATCTTGATATGAACCGCGGGACCGAATTCAAGTGTGATCGGCAAGCCCACGGGCGCGCTGTAGCCGGGACAACTGGCGATCGGGCTCGGGGTTTCAAGATTCAACCGCGCCATGCTCGAAGGCATCAACGCCCCATCCGTCGGGAATTCAATCAGCGGGTTAAATTCGCTTTGGGGAGTCGGCGCCAGGCCGAGCCTCAGAGCGGCGCTTTGCACGCCGTCCTCTCGATAGATGGCGAATCCAATTTTGGTCAGCCTTGGATTAAGGATCGCCAGGCGATGAAAAGGCCCGATCATCCACATATTGACGGCCTGCGCGGCTGAGTAGCTCAGGCATCCGCGGCAAGGCGGTATCAGGTCGCCGTCTCCACCCGCCATTGATCCTTCAGGCGTATACCATGGACTCGCAGGGTCCTCCGTGTGCATCGTGATTGACACTGGCCGATACGGATTACTCTCGTAGGTCTTAACCAAATAGCGTGCATGGTCGAAATCGCCCCTGCCCCACTCCTTGTCCTCGACCACCGGCGCGAGCGTATGCGAATTGGCCCGCCAGTAATTGATTTGCCGGAGCGCAAGTTGAGCGTCGCTTTCATTATAGGCAGGAGCGGATATTGGCAAGGGTGCCGCGTTCCGCTTTTCCGGATGAACCGCGGACATCGATTTCGGCGGCACTGCTGAAGCGTTTCGCGTAACCGTTCCGGTAGTCGTGAGCAGTTCCCATCCGGCTCCGAAACTCACTAGGAGAAAACTTACGACAAAACACATTGAGGCCAAGCTCACAATCTTTCGTACTTGACTGACTCTGCCGTCCCGCGGCAGGTTGGCCAACCGCATCCGTGTCGTGCCGAATCGAACTTCATCGTGCAGGCGCACCCGCGCATACCCTTTCACGCGACGGCCATTGATAAACGTACCGTTCGTCGATTTCAGGTCGTGCAGGATCAAGATGCCGCACAAGCGGCGCATCGTCGCATGCTCGCGAGAAACGTGAATATCGGAGAGGACAATATCGCTTCGCGGGTCGCTCCCGATCGTCAATTTGCGCTTCGCAAGCCGAAGCCGGCGCGGGTTGGGAGAATCTATCGGCACTAGAGCTGCGGATTTCACGTTCTTCAGATGTAGCTTCCTGGCACTTCGTTGCTAACTATTTTGTCATATTGTCACCTTTAATATGCGCATCTTTGTTAGTCTGCGAGGCGCGTTAAGAGAAAATCGCGGCGGCGTGCGTTCAAAGGAGCTTAACGTTAGACTTGGGCGCCGTGACTCGTTCCGCATTCAACTCCCCTCCATCCCCAGAGCGAGTACTCGAAGAACCAACTCTTCGCACCAGCCGAATCAATCTTTCGCCGCGCCTATGGACGGCCTGCTTTTTTCTAATCGTCGCCGGGCTCGGCGGTTTGATCTTCTTCTATAATCTGGGTGCGTATGGGCTCTGGGAACCGGACGAAGCGCGTTACGCGGAAATTGCGCGCGAAATGCTGGCGACGCATAACTTCATCGTTCCCCATCTAAACTACGTCGATTATGTCGAGAAGCCGCCGCTGCTCTACTGGCTGACGGCCGCTTCGATGCGCCTGTTTGGCCTGAACGAATTCGCCGCACGGCTGCCCGATGCAATCGCCGCAATGGCCGGGCTAATCGCCACTTTTTTCTTCACGCTCAAGGCTTTTGACCGGCGGCGCGCGCTCATGGCCGGGGTGATACTGGCGACCAGCGGATTGTACGTCGTGATGGCGCAAGTGCTGACCACCGACATGCTGCTGACCGCTTTGCTCACCGTCGCACTGTTCGCGCTGTTTCTACATTGGCGCAAGGGCGGGGCATGGTGCTGGTTGATGTACGCCGCGATGGGCCTGGCGATCTTAGCCAAAGGTCCGGTCGGAGCGGCGATTCCGCTGCTGGTTGGCTTGGTCTTTCTCTGGTGGGAACGCGATTTGAAGGGTGCCATCCGGCGCTTCCATATTATTCCCGGCATCCTGCTGACGGCCGCTATCTCCTTGCCCTGGTTCGTGGCGATCACGGCGCGCGTGCCCGGTTATTTCGCCTTCTACCTCATTGGCGAAAATGTCTTGCGCTTTCTGCAGCCCGGCTATAGTCATAGCGAACCGTTTTACTATTACGTTCCGGTGATCGCGCTGGGCATGCTGCCGTGGACACTGCTGGCGTTGTTGATAC
>JBOHWM010000198.1:0-3545 GCA_050736555.1 Binataceae bacterium (SeqCode) | reverse complement strand
TCCCTGGTCACCCTGATCGCCTCCATCACCGAAGCCGTTGGTCTTTACCACCTGCACTACCGCGACATTGACTACCGACGGCATCACTTCTTTGACCAGCGGCGCCCACGACGGTAAGGCAATCGCGCCCTTGAAGCTGGGCTCGGGCTGATTGGCCGGCGCTGGAGCGTCGGTGCTCGAACGCGCCGAAGCACCGGGATTGGTAGCTTGCACCCCCTGGGCGCCGTTACCCCAGAAAGGGAACGCACCCGCCCGGGCAAAGGCTATGGCGATACCCAAGACGACGCCGCCGGTAACGGCGGCGATTTTGTTACCCATGTAATCCTCCTGAATCGTCCGCCGCGCGTGGCGCGCTCAGACGGCGAATTGTTCCCTTTCAGACGTAAATGGAAGGCCGAAATTCAAGGCCAGCGTTGCGAAAACATCGGCGCGACGCCACTGCATGCGGCTGCCAGTCTCCCCACGGATATCGATTTCTTCAATACCCACCTGTCTTTGTTTGTTAGTTAAACAGAAAGATCGATATAAGAATACTGGCAACCTTAGCGGTTGGTTTCTTCGGCGGAGGCGTGCAAGAAAAGCGTAATCATCATCCTGTCGCATCCGCAGCGGTCGCTTGCAGCGCGGATACAGCCGGCCAGAAGACCGTCGCGGCACTGAGACACATCCCCGCGGCGGCCGATACTATCGAATCCCGCAAAGCGTACGAACCGCCTGAGCTAGGCGGAAAAACGCGAAGCGGGTAACATTTTTTTGATGCTCTGCGACGCGCTTATCTTCGTGACGGGTATATTCGCGTGGAGCTTTGTCGAATACGCGATTCACGCTTGGTTGAGCCATCGCCTGGACACGTTCGCGCGGCCGCTTCACGCGGTGCATCATCACGATCCACACGCGGTGTTTACGATCGGCGCATGGATTCCGGTCGCGATCGCGTGGACCGTCAGCTTTATCTTATGGGGCTGGGCACCCGAGATGGTTTGCTTAAGCGGAATGGCAGCGGGCTTCGCCGCCTATGAGGTGATCCATTACCGGCTGCACTTTAGAAGTCCGAGCAATCGTCTGGAAGGTTATTTGCGTGCCAGACACCTAATCCACCACTACCGTGCGAGACACGGCTGCTACGGTGTCACCTCGCCGTTATGGGATATGGTCTTCGCCACCGAACCTGATAATCGAGCGTTGCGTCAATTGACATCCAAAGTTGCTGGAATACCCGCCTTGGCTGGTCACAGCAATCTACGGCGACTGCTTTACCTCGGCGTGCCATCGTCGCGCGCCCGCCGCTTTAGGCGGAACTCGGTTGCGTGATTCTGGGTTGTTCAGGAATCTGTCAGCTTTTCGCCCGCAGCTTTTCGGTTCTCAACTTTCTCTTTGTCTCCTAGTGCGCCGCCCTTAGCTGCGTGCTTTGAAGCCTTTTCGCCTTCAACTTCTTTACGTTCCTCTTATGCCTTGGAGCTTTCTTCGTCTTCACTTTCCTGGGCTTGGGCGCCTTCCGCACCACCATCCGCACCGAGGTTGAAACGGAGTTGCCCTTCGAGTCGCTCACCAGTATCGAGAAAAGCGCGGCGCTCGCCCTCATCGGCACACCCGTGACCATGCCACCCGGTGCCAGTTCCAGGCCTGGCGGCAGCCTGCGCTTGATAAGCCGTACTGAATACGGTGGCGCGCCACCGCGAATTCCCAAGGAGGCTGAGTATGCCTGACGAACGGTGGCTGGCGGCAATGCGGTCGCGGAAACGCTCAGCGGCGCGGGCGCTGGAGTCGGCGCAGGCGTCACGATGGGAGTCATTATGGGAAACGGCGTTGGAGGGGATGGCGGCGTCAGGATTGGCGTGGGCGCCGTCCAGGTCGGAGTCGGTATCGGCGTCAGCGCGGGCGTGAATGTCGGTGTCACGATCGGGGTGGGCAGAGCGGTTTGAGTCGGCGTTGCAGTCGGCGCCGGAGTTGGAGTTGATGTGGACGTGGGAGTGGGTGCCGGTGTCCGCGTGGGAGTCGCGGTAGCTGTGGGAATGGCCGTGGATATTGCAGTGGCGGTTGACGTTGCGCTTGCGGTTGGCGCTGGGGTCGTCGTAGGTGTCGCGCTGGGGGTGGGGGTCGGCGTGTGTGTCGGTGTAGCCGTCATCGTTGGAGTCGAGCTTGGAGTAGTAGTCGGTGTAGCGGTAGACGTTGGAGACGGAGTCGGTGTCGGGCTAACCACGACCGCGGGACTAAGCTCGCCCCACCATGTGCCCCAGGCATTGTTGGTGGAAGCGTATTCCTGCAGGGTCCAGAAGCCATTCTCGTCGGAGGGGTCAACCACGGTAGCGCTTTCGAGACCCCATTGATTATCCGTTGAGCCACTGACGTAGGATCCCTGGCCGGCTCGCAACACAGTGTCGCCTTCGACGGTGCCCGCGGCATCGCCCGCGGCATGGTAAGCGAAATCCGCGCTGGGGTATTGCGAAGATGAAAATCGCGAATAGCCGATGGTGGCATCGCCATATTGGTTTACCGCGAGTGTGGGAAAAGCAAAGAACAGACTAGCCGTGGGATCATCAATGCGCCCAAGCTGCTCCACCGCTCCGAGAGAGCCGCTCGCCGTATCGATCTGCCACCATTGCGCCGCGCTGCGCGTCACTGTGCCGGTGGCCGGAAGGTAGGCCGTTTGCGCAGCCCAAATCGCATTATTGCGATAGACGCAGTTGAGAATACGATCATCGCCCGTATCCAACCCGGTGGTCGTGCCCGATTGCGGCGCGAAATTTGTCGTCGGCGCGTAACTTTGCCATCCGTTGGCGGTGTATGGATAAGCGGCACCCAGCGTGAGCACTTCCGACCCGACGGCACCACTGATCTCGCTCAGCCGCAACTCGCTGGTGCCGGCAGCGGTAGTGCCGTAATTATAGGATTCGAGCAGATACTCCGTCGGGATCGAATTGTCATAAGTAACCACCGGACATTGCGTAAAGCCGTCATAATCGGTGATCAGAGTGTAAGCCACCACACCACCGCTGTAGAGCGCGGCCTTATTGAATACATAGATATTCGACTGAGCAAACGTACTATTTGTAACCAGGTACATATTAGCCTGGACGACAATCCATTTTTCATTGAAGCCCAGCATCGGAAAGTCCGCCCATTGGCTGCCGTTCGCGCTGGCCGGAATCTTGTACAAGGACCAGTTCGCGGTCGGATCGCCAGTCTGTGACACACCGAGAAGAATCGCCGCACTGGCGAGTCCCTGATCAGCCGCCGCCGAAAAAATCCAGCGGCCGTTGTAGGGATCATAGACGATTCTCGGATCAATGACGGTGGTAATATTCAGACTCGACCAGAAACTCGCGAGCGTGACGGTACTCAAGACGTTGCCCTGCTTGTCCTGAATTTCAACCTCGCTGTTGAGCGTCACCATGAGGTGGCTGGGTCCGGCGGCGCCTTGCGTGCCGGGCACCGGCGCACTGCCGTCGCTCGCCAAGGCGGCGAAACTTCGCGTCGCGGTGGGTGCGGCCACCGGCGTGGACGCGCTCTGGGTGGTCGCGGCCATCATCATCGCGCCTTCGACC
>JBOHWM010000197.1:0-5679 GCA_050736555.1 Binataceae bacterium (SeqCode) | reverse complement strand
GAACTGCCCGGCATGGCAAGCTGGACGATCGGCAAGAGCGGTCGCTTTGCCCGCGCCGGCGAATTCGTCAGCTTCTGCATCGTGACTGCCGGCATGATCGAGCTGTGGCGTTCGCTGACAGCGCATGAAGCCGAAATTCCGACGTTCGATCTGGTGGCGGAACGGGACCAGTTGGAGCAATTGTGCGCGGCAAAGATGACGTTCGCCATGGACGGGCGCTTTCTCGACTTCGTCAAACAGTCAGCGGCCACCGCCAGGACGCTCAATACTGTCATTCGCACCAGGCAGAAATTCCCGACCGATGCCTTCGAGCGGCTCCGCGACGCCTTCCCCTGCATCATTGCGGGCATCCGTGAATTCGCCGAATACATTCCGCTGAAACAGGATATTTTTGACCTGGTCGTGATTGACGAGGCCAGCCAGGTCTCGGTAGCGCAAGCATTCCCAGCGCTATTACGCGCGAAGAAAGCGGTGGTGCTGGGAGACCAGCGGCAGTTCTCCAACGTCAAGTCCGCATATGCCAGCAATGAACGTAACACGGCCTACGTCAACGACATCAAGGACTATTTTCGAACCAGCATAAGCAGCCGCGCGGAATTGCTGGTGCGCGCGTCCCAATTCAACGTCAAGAAATCAATCCTGGAATTCTTCGAGCTGATCCGGAATTTCGACATCATGCTTCGCAAGCATTTCCGCGGTTACCAGGAGCTAATCTCGTTCAGTTCGGAGCAGTTCTATGGCGGTCGCCTGCAGGCGGTCAAATTCCGCGGCAAGCCCATCGACGAAGTGATTCAGTTCACGGTCCTCGACCACGACGGCCGCCAGGAGAAATTCCGCAACACCAATTCAGTTGAGGCCAAATTTATCCTGAAGCAGTTGGACCAATTCCTTGAAGAAGAAAATTCGCCCACGGTCGGTGTGATCACACCTTTCCGTGAGCAGGTGGCGCTGCTCTCGAAAATGGTGCTGGAACAGCCCAACGCACGCGATTACCAGGATGTGCTCAAGCTCAAGATTATGACTTTCGATAGCTGCCAGGGCGAGGAGCGCGAGGTCATTGTCTACAGCATGGTCGCGACCAAAACTCAGGACGCCCTGAATTATGTGCTGCCAGTCAATCTGGCCGACGCCGACGAGAAGGTGGCCGAACAGATCAAATTCCAGCGCCTGAACGTCGGTTTATCGCGCGCCCAGGAATGCATACATTTCGTGCTCTCCAAGCCGATCGAGGAATACAGTGGCTCGGCGCGGGCCGTACTTCGGCACTATCGTAAGCTGTTGGAGGATAAGTCGAAGCCGGATGCTAACGGGACTGATCCGGCGTCACCAATGGAGCTGAAACTGCTGGGCTGGCTCCAAGCGACGCAGTTTTACCAGCAGAATCGTGAAGCGATCGAGCTGATCACGCAATTCCGAATCGGCGATTATCTGCGACAACTGGATCCGACTTACCACCATCCGAAATACCGGACTGACTTTCTGCTGATCTATCGGCACGGCGGCGCCAACATCAATATAGTCATCGAATACGATGGTTTCGAATTCCATTTCGTCGAACAACAGCAGGTCAACCAGGCGAACTGGGGCTTTTATTATCGGCCGGAGGACATTGAACGGCAGGCTACGCTCGAAACCTATGGATATAAATTCCTGAGGGTGAACCGCTTCAACCTTGGCGCCGACCCGGCGGCAACCCTGTCAGAAAGGATCTATAAGCTGGTCGAATCGGCACGAAATAACGGTGCAGCGAACCACCACGCCGTAGTTAAGCAGATTCAGAAGGACGCACAGGCGCTGGCCGATGGCGACAAGCAATACTGCGCCAAGTGCGAACGTACGAGACCCCGCAGGGATTTCTTTGACCTTACGCTCAAAAAAGGCACCGGCGGCTATGGAAGATATTGTCGGGCGTGCAAAGGAAGGAAGTTGGCGAGGGTGAGCTGAGGCTGATTGTCAAAGCCACGCGGCGTCCACTATAAAGGCTTCCGGCTTCTCGCTTGGCATGGCGCTCGAACAGAACCAAAATTCTCGTTTACTTAGCATCAAACCGTTTCAGTCCTCATCGTGAGCGTTCCAAAATTGGAACCGGCCTTCTACAACAAGGTCGTCGGCTATTAGACGGCAGCGGAGGTTCCGATTACGCATTTTCTCGCGAAGAACTACGTAGTTTGCGACAACTGGTATTTCTGTTATTTCGTCCCTGACTTCGCTGCCGCCGCCAAAGATATGCGAGAGAATCATGCAAAGTAAGCGCGGAGCAAATTTCCGCAGTCGAGAGAATAGTTTATGTAATCAACAAGGAAACGCATCGATAGTTGATCAAGGCGCGCCAATATATCCATCCCGGAACGACGTTAAGGCAAAGTCCGGGAAAAGGTATCAATCCTCTTATGCTCAGACCGGTCCGCCCGTGACCGCCTCTTCATTCTTGAATTTTTCCGACGCTCGCTCCGCGCGTCACGTACGAGGCCAGACCGCGCTGCTCCGCTGCCTCGACGTCCTCAAATGAGCAATTCAGCTCTGATACCAGGCGGGTTAGGCTTGAGCCCTCGATGAATTGAATCCTGCGTTCGTTCGCAATTGCTTTGGCCGCAACCGACAACGGACTGTTCGTGACAAGCACCGGGAAGAAATGTTTTGATCGAGGTGCTTCTCACCGCGGTGAGCTCGTCTATCACGTCTTGCGGCGGAGGGCGCCAGGCGCGATAATTCGCTTCTTCGGTGGACGCATAGCTCAGCCCGGTTAGAGCGCTTGCCTCACATGCAAGAGGTCCCTGGTTCGAGTCCAGGTGCGTCCACCAAGTAAATCCTACAGAATACAAGGCTTTATGTGACTCGGCTGATTGCGGGCAATTCGCTTCGCCCGCGCCATCTGCCCTTTATCTGCCCAAATTGGCGGCGCAGCGCGCGGTCTGCCCGCATCGCGCGATGACCATTTACAGCGAAGAGCGGCGCTTCGCCTTCAAGTCGGATTGTGGAAGCCGGGCGCGATGATTAGCCGCGCGCCAGCGCTGGCGGCGTGAAACCAAGGAGCGCCTTGCTCAAGTTGAATTCTTGCGCGTGCCTGATTTGTGGACGTTCACGGCACGTACCAAAGAACAAGACGCGCTCTATCAGGCGCAACGGCTCATCGCGCGGCGACGGCGGCGCGGTGAACCGGTGCTTGAGAGCGCCGAACGCCTCGCGCCGCTGTGCGAGTACCTTGCGCGATCGCGGTGACCCGCGCAACCGCGATGACGTGCGCGCGTTCAGTGTTGCGCTATCGCGGCTGCTGCGCTTCGTTGCGCGGCAAATGAAACGCCAGCTCGGCCGGACTATAAGAAGAGCAGCCATGCTCTCCGCTTGCGCAAGTTGTACGGCACGTCGCGGCCGTCCGGGCGCGTCGTTACGCATTCGCGTCAAAGAGGCCGGAGAGCGCAACGGGCGCTTGCATGAGCACGTCGCCAGTGACTTCGATTTCATTCATCACGGCTGGCTCAAGGATGCGGCGCTCCGTTGCGGCCTCGGCTTTCCTCAGTTCAGCCGCAAGGCGAGCGCGGAGCTTCGCCGTGCGGCTCGTTTCAGCGGGCGCGCGGCGCGCGCGGGAACCATCGCGCACTATCTGAGCGGATATTTGGGCAAGGGCGATGCGGACGGCAAACCGTGGCCGTGGCCGCCGCACACGCGCTTACTGAGCAGTGCGCGCGGCGTGTTGCCCAAGCGGGCGCCAGCCGCCGATCGCCGCATCGGCTTGAACCCTCCCGCTCTGTGAACCAGAGCAGCTTTCCCGCTTGCCCTTCCTAACCGCGTCTTGAAGGGCAACGGGAAAGTGCGCCCCGCACTCGCCACAAATCCACGCCGACCGTCAAATTTGCGTCGATTTTGGAACACGCGCGCATGGCCGCAATGCGGCGTGAAGGCCAAAATTCTTGCTTTGGCCGAGCGGCGCGCGGCCGATGGCGCTTCCGCCATTAGTTCACTTGACTCTGATCGGAATAATTCAGTCAGCAAACCACAGCGGCTAATCGCCGGTCTGACTCTTGAACAAGACTTGCCGTTCGACCTCGGTCAGGTGGCCGCGCGCGAGCCTTATCAGCTGTGCGAGCACTTGATGGAACTTTTCTTCTCGCATCAACCCGCGAAAACATCGCGTAAAGACTAGGTTCTTCTGAAGAAGTCCGAAGATTTGGAACTCGGGGAGATGCGAGCTATTCTTGCCCCTCAATCAAAACTGAACCAACCGAAGAGGGAGGAGCCGAGGTGCTCGGAAACGCAGGCCCATACAGGCTCGTTCGTTATGTCGCACATTGCGAAGATTACACCGTAGCAGTCGTAGAGGAAAATGGAGTTTCAATGGTCGGCGTTACATGGAATCCGACCGCCGAAGGGAAAATTGGGTTTCCTCAAACATTTGGTAACCAAATGTCGTTTATTCTGCCTGAGCCGCTGGCAGGCCTTGTTCTTGACCACGAACGAACGATGAAAGCAGCAATCGGAGAACCTCCCAAAAAGGCTTAGCTGCTTAAAGGCGGGGCGCGCCCGGAAATCAGGCGCGCATCGTGAACTTTTGGTCGGCTCGAATGGCGGCCATTGCGGCCGTGCGCCCTTGCTCCTGACCGCCGACCGCGGAGAAGCCAAGGTGTCAACGCGCGTTCCCACGATGACATAGGAACGCGATCGGGGCAAAGGCCTTAGGGAGCGGAGAATCGCTCATCAGTACGCGCGCGGAAAGGCACGCTGATGAGACCGTGCGATGCACGGCCGAGGGTTCTCCGGCTATTAGCCGGATGGCGGACCCGGCGTCTAGTGCCACGCCCTTCGTGGTGACACGAATCGGCGAGGAATGAAGGGTCGCCCGGGCAGCCTGAACGGTGAGACGGCCTCAGCGGATAGACGATAGAGGTCTGTCCGCATGAAGCGAAAAGAGGCCGAAGCGCCAAAATTCTCACCAGAAACGCCCGAATCGCCCTGCGGCGTGCTGATTGATTTGTGTGCTGGCTGGCTCTAGCATCGCGCGTCAGACGGCACCTTGGAAGCCGCTGGCGAAGCCGACATGCGGATGTTCAGAGCGGCGCTCAAGCTGGCTGGAACCGATATCCAACCCGTGCGGTTAGATACTCATTCCAATAGCAAGTCTGCATCGCGTGTGAGTTTGGCAGAAGCCGCTCAGGCTATCAGCCTTAGGCCGAAAACTCTCCACAATTGGATTCACGCGGGCACGCTCCATAGGGAACACGGATTGGCTAAAGTCCGTGGCCGCTGGCGCATCCAGCTTTCACGCTATCAGGCGCGGCACGAGCGTGCGCTAATCGTCCGTTTTGCGGGTCAGCGCGGAGGGCGGCGGATGGCGCGCTATCCCGGCCTCCATCAGGGCGCGGTCGAGCAGCTTTCCCGCGGGACGGACGAACGGATGACTGGCGAGGCCTTCGCTGTTGCCGGGTTGCTCGCCAACGAACATCACTTCCGCATGCTTGCCGCCTTAGCCCAAGTACGGCCTGATTGGTCCGCTCCCAAATATCGCAGCCGCGGCATTCCCGCGTCGCTTTGGGAAGCTGTTCGAGCGAAACGTCGGGCGCGATCAATTCGCCGGGAGAATGGCAGGGGGCGGCTTGCGGGCGTGGCTTAATTTTCGCGGCCCGCACTCGTCGGAACAACGCGCCCTGTGGAAGCGGCGGGCTTAGTAAGCGCGCGCTTCGCACC
>JBOHWM010000196.1:0-14053 GCA_050736555.1 Binataceae bacterium (SeqCode) | reverse complement strand
GCGCATCGGCGGCTCGCAGCAGCGATTCCAAGTAGGCGAGTCCCCACCTGCCGTATTTTCGCTGTAGTCGGGCAAACCGGCGTGGAACTTCGCGTGCGACCTCCGCCGCGATTTGTTGGCCGCGCTCCGGATCGAAAGCCTCGCCGACCGGAAAGTGTGGACGAGCGCGCCCATGATGGGCGGCAATCAAGTGCAGGACGAGATCCTGCTCGTGCTCGTGAAGTTCGAGGAACTCCGGCAGCGTTGAAACGTCTATCAGTGATCCGAATTCGTGACGAAAATTGCTGAGGTCTAGTGGCCGCATTCGGCCTCCTGATTTAGCAAGCACCACTTCTGGATAATGACGGTTGCCAATCGACCGCTGCCAAACTCGTCGATGCTTGCCGAGGTCGTGCCATCGCGCCGCAAGCTTCACAGCTGTGGCTTCGGAATTTGGCAGCCGCAGCTTGTCCACCAGCGCTTGCGCGAAATCTTCAGCGGACTTGAGATGTGGTCGCAACTCCTGCGGTTCGCGTGCGCTGCGCGAACCATCATCATCGGCCGAGCGAGGCCGCACGTACCAACGCCAATAGCGGCGAGACACATTTTGTTCGTCGTCTTCTGTTTCGTCCGGGTCCGGCCAGGAATCAACGGTCCTCACAAGGCGCATTCCTGCAGCTAGCGGATCTTCGCTGTCCCACACTCGAACGCGGCGGGGATTATTTCGCTCATCTACCCACTGATCCGCGATGTCATAAGTGGCCCGTCTGTTGGCGTCAAATGCCGACCCTCCGTCGAGCATACCGGTGGAACGGCCGCTTTTATCGAAACGTAGACCGCCCATGGTCGGAGGCAACACAATGATTCTGTCATTAAGACCGTCATCTCCGGCTTTGACCAAATCCGCCAGCGTTTTCACCGATACCGAATCGTCGCCCCCAATTATCCAAATCGGTGACTCAGCGTGTTCGGATTCGAGCTTTCGCAACTCTTCAAAAACTCGTTCGGAGCGATCCCGCAGCAATTCGTGCGGTTTCAGCGGGTAATCTTCCAGCAAGTCTTCGGGCTTGTACCGATCAAGCAATGGTCCGGTGACTATCTCGACTTCTTCGCGCCATGCAACGTGCGCTTCTGGAGGCTCCCATTCAGCGATCCCATGCAGCCAGTCGGCAACCGCAGGACGCCCCGGCAGCGTGCTACGTATTGACGTCAGCGCCCAGGCATCGAAAAGGATGTCCGTTGCGGTAAGCACCACTGGCGGCGGGGCGAACGCCTGTTGGCGATCCTCAATCGGCAAATCATTTAGCGCAGCGGGGCTCGCATTATGACGGCCGTCCTCGCGCTGTGGAAGCCGCTGAAGTAATGAGAGCGTGCGCTGGCAAGCCTCATCAAAGTGCGATGGAGTCTCGACTTTCTTTTTTGACGCAGTCCCGTCTTCCTCGTTGCTCACGTCGCGATCTGTGCGATCTTGAATCTTCTTATTGATCGTGTAGACGACGTCTGTTCGCGCGTCTCCATCGCCGAAACGGTTCACCCGCCCAAGGCGCTGAGCCATGCTGTCGAAGGGCGTGAGGTCGCAGACCAAGTGGTCGGCCGAAATATTAATACCGACTTCACCTGCGGATGTGCATACCAGGTAAACTGTACCTTGCTGGCGTGCGGAAACCGGATCGGCGCGCGCTACGGCAGGTGGGCTACCTGGCTGAGCTGCCACGAATCGAGCGAAAATCTCGGTCTTCGTAAGCGCGTCGCGCTCAAAGCCCCGCATCGTACCCGTGAGGGTTTGTACGGCTAATTTCGCTTTGTTCAGACGATCCGCGATTTTCCCGACGTGATCGAGCCGACGCGCAAAGACTAAGATTGCCTGACCGCTGCCCTTGTGCTCGAGCGCCAGTTCGGCGATTCGCTCAGGAATTGTTCTTTCGTCTTCGACACTGTGAATGGCGATCCATTTGGAGGCATTGAAGCGCTTGCTGACCTCGGAATGCTTTCGGTCCGTGTCACTGAAAATGGGTGGCTCGACATCAAGATCAGAGCGTGATGTCGCGGTGAGCGCCATCACGCGCAAAGGCTGGAAATCCGCAGATCGTTTCTGCTCGGATTCGATCGCGGTCAATAACTCCTGAAACGCGGGCTCAAGGTGCGCTTCGTCATGCACCAATAATGCGTCTTGCCCTAGAAATCCCGCGTTCAGTGGACGACTCTTGAACCCGCAGCCGTAACCTCCGAATAATAGGCGGCTACCAATCATATCCACCGTGCCCACGATGACCGCAGGGCGGCTCGGATCATTCCGCCACTCGCCATTATCGGCAAACTCGCCGCGCAGAGTACTGATTGCTAGCGGAATATCAGAGGATGTTGCCGCAACCGACGATAATGTCTCTCTGAGTTCTCGAAGATCTGAACTGATGGCAAGCGCCTCGCGCAGACCCTTCACTTCTTGCGTCGCCTGATCCACTACGGTCCGGCGGTTCACCACGTAAATCAGCCGGCGCGGAAAATCCCTCAAATCGCTGCCGAAGTCTACGTGATGGGCCAGAGCAAGCATCCAAACAGCGATAATCGAGGTTTTGCCAAGACCAGTTGGTACATCGCAGGCCTTGCGGAAGCGCTTCTCAACAAATTCGGCAAACAGCGCCTCTTGCCAAGGAAACGGGGAATGCCCTGTCACCGCTAGAAAGAGTTCTTTGAATTGCAACACGCAACACTCCATCTTCAGATGCCGAACCTCGAACTCGGATCTTAATCCTGCGGCGACGAACAGATTCAAATCATGGCTAATCTAAAACCATTGCAATGACAAGAATCATTGTTTGAAGCGTCTGACCATAGGACCATATTTTTCGTCGCAATATAGATGAAAAGAGAACAAGTTAAGCGGCCAGTTTAGCCGTCACTGCCGGCGCGACAATCGCGATACGCGCTTGAACGTGGCGAGGGCGAGGCCGGTGACGGCTTAATCAGTCACCCCGCAGATGCCGAGGCGCTCCGAGCAAGGCGCGGTGACATCGCGATAGTTGATACTTAGCGCGGCGTTGGTGGGCGTTTAAAAACGCCGAGATGGCGCGCCCGCGCCTAGAAAAAGGGGCCCATTGGCCACATCATGAAGTTCATCTGCTCCTGCTGGGCCGCTTCCTGGTTCATTTCCGCCGCGCGCTCCTCGTTTTTCACCCGCTCCTGCTCCAACTTCAGCTTCTCGAATTCCTGGTAGTCCTCGGCATTGCCAATATAGATGCAGTGGCAGACCTTGGGGTCGGCGAACCAGTAATGAAGTTTGCCCTTATATGGGTAGTAGCGCATCTTGAGCGGCGTCAGAGACTTGAGCTCGTCCATCCGCGCGGGCGTATCGGCCGGGTACATCCGGAAGCCCGCCGCTGACAACATCGGTTCGAGTTGATGGGCCCGTTCGCTGGCGCTCGGGGCACATGCGCTCAGCGCGGCGATGATCAAAATCACGATTGTTGCATGCGTGACTAGCGTTAATCGGGAAATCTTTGCGCGATCCGCATGGTCTTCATCCGCAACGCGGCTGCGCATCGCCGGCATGATCTGCGATAACATGCACCTGTTATAGATAGTGATACGGCGAAGGGCCATATGGAGCCGTCCAGCGCGGCGGGATACGATTAATACCATGAGAGCGGTGCGCCAGATTCGACGGCAACATTCCGGCGGGTTCGGTATGCGCCGGGTGGTGGCCTTGCTCTGCGCGCTGGCGATGCTCGCCGCCGCCGCGCTTTCAGCCGATGCGCAGGATTATACGGTTGAGCGCAAAACCAGCCAGGCACTGACGGCTTATCTGCGGACCCATCGGCTGCCGCTGGTGGGCGCGCAGGTGCTGACCAGCGCGGCGGGTAAACGTCTGATCCTCTATGGGTACGTCGCCACGTCTTTTGGCAAGACCGACGCGCGAAAAAAGGCGCTCAAGTTTCTCAAACAGCCAAACCTCGCGGTGGAAAACCGTATCGTGATCCAGCCTGAAATCGTGCGGTTGAAATCACCATTGCCTAAGAGCGAACCGCGGCCGCCCGCAAGCTCGAGCGCGCCGCCGTCATACGAGACGCCGCCGACGTATGCCAGCGCGCCGCCGGAGTATAGCAACGGCGGACAGTCATTCGACCAGGTCTATAAGGATATTCAGCGCTACGGTATCAAGGCTCCGCCGGGCGAGGGGAGCGGCAACAGCCCATTCTGAACGCGACCCGCAGACTCGTGATTCCGAAACGCAGCTCGCAGACTCACCTGCTCGCTCCGCATCCGCTTCGTCAGGGAACCTCCGCACAAGTGTGGTTCCGTCATTCTGAGCACAGTGAAGAATCCCGGATTACTCCGTGTTTGCGATCCTTATTTTCCGGGATTCTTCACTGATTTTAGGGCGCGCCTCGCAGACTCCGTGAGAATGACAAGTGAGCCTGTGCGGAGATTCGCTAGTGTCCTCGGCTCCGCTTTGTTCCGCCCAAATGTGCTCGCTTTGCCCCCGGCTCCGCGGGCGCGTCCTCTCCCGGCCGTGAGAGGAATTATCGCCGCAGACGCAACGGCTTCAGGATGGCGATAGGGCCTGTTCAGGCGCGCAGGCGGCCGCCGCGCTGCCGGAGCTCGGTTACGCGCGCGCTATGCCGCACCACTTCGGTACCGGCGCCCGCGCGGGTGAAAATTTCGAGCAGGACAATGTGCGGAACGCGGCCGTCGAGAATGTGCGTTTTGACCACGCCGGCCTTGAGTGCCTCGATACAGCATTCGACCTTGGGAATCATGCCGGAACCAATCGCGCCACGGGCGATAAGCTTGCGTGCGCGCGCCGCCTCCAGGGTCGAAATCAGTCCGCCGTCCTCGTCTTTGACGCCTTCAACGTCGGTCAGCAGGATGAACTTCTCGGCCTTGAGCGCCGCGGCAATCTGGCCGGCGGCCAAATCGGCGTTGATATTGTAGGTCTGGCCGTCGCGGCTATGGCCCACCGGTGCAATCACCGGGATAAAGCCGGCCTCCTGCAAGGTGTCGATCACGCCCGGGTTTATCTGCGCGACTTCGCCCACCAGGCCGATATCGACGCTGGCGCGGCGGCCGTCGTCATTCTTCATCATCACGCGCATTTTGCGCGCGACGATAAGGTCGGCGTCCTTGCCGGAGAGACCGACCGCACGGCCGCCTTTGAGTGCGAGCAAGGCGACGATCTGCTTGTTGATTTTCTGCAGCACCATCTCGGCCGCGTCCATGGTGTCGGCGTCGGTGATCCGCATGCCGCGCACGAACTGCGACTTGATGCCGAGTTTTTGCGTCAATTCGGTGATTTGTGGCCCGCCGCCATGCACCACGACCGGCTTGATCCCGACCGATTCGAGCAGCACCACATCCTGCGCAAAGGCCTCGCGCAGGCTCGCTTCGAGCATCGCATGGCCGCCGTACTTGATGATGAAGGTTTTGCCGCGAAAACGCTGCAGATAAGGCAGCGCTTCGACCAACACCTGGGCACGCTCAATCGGATCCTGCAATGAAGTCCTCCGTCGCCAGCAAACGTCAATATGCTTCGGCGGCAACAAAATTACCGTTAACGGCCGGCCTGATCGAGTGCCCGGGCACTTGCTGACGCCGCGATAATCAAAGGATGTAGCGCGAGAGGTCCTCGTTCTTGAGGATCGGGTCAAGCCGCTGATGCACATAGGCGGCATCGATGGTCACCTCGCGGCCGGACAGTTCCGGGGCGTCGAAGGAAAGCTCTTCGAGCAGCCGCTCGAGCACGGTATGCAGCCGGCGCGCGCCGATATTTTCCGAACGCGAGTTAACCTGCGCGCCGATTTCCGCCAAGGCTGAAATCGCATCGTCGGTAAAATCGATATGCACGCTTTCGGTCTCCATGAGAGCGACGTATTGCTTGGTCAGCGCGTTTTCCGGCTCTTTCAGAATACGAATGAAGTCCTGTTGATTGAGCGCGCGCAATTCGACCCGGATGGGAAAGCGCCCCTGGAATTCCGGAATCAAATCGGAGGGCTTGGAGGTGTGAAACGCGCCAGAGGCGACGAACAGGATATGGTCGGTACGGACGGCGCCGTACTTGGTGTTGACGGTCGAGCCTTCGACCATCGGCAGCATGTCGCGTTGCACGCCTTCGCGCGAGACGTCGGGCCCGTGCGAGGCTTCGCGTCCGGCAATTTTATCGATTTCGTCGATAAAGACGATGCCCGATTGCTCGGCGCGATTAATCGCGTCGCGTGCGACGTTCTCCATGTCCACCAGCCGCGCGGCTTCCTCCTGCGTCAGTATTTCGATCGCCTCGGGCACTTTGACCTTGCGATGATGGGTCTTCTTGGGCATGAACTGGCTGAACAGCTCCTTCATGTTCACGCCCATCTCTTCCATGCCCTGCGGGGTGAACACCTCGACCATTGGCATGGTTTGCGCCGACACTTCGATGTCGATTTCGCGACTATCGAGATAGCCGCCGCGCAGCAGCTTGCGCAGCTTCTCGCGGGTCTCGGCATGATTGGAGTCGGCGAGCTGCAATTGGCCTTCCACTTCCGCTCGCCGCGTTTTGCCCGGCGGCGTCGGATAGAGAATATCGAGCAAGCGCTCTTCGGCCGATTCGCGCGCCTTGACGGCGACGCGCACGCGTTCTTCTTCGCGCACCATCTTGACCGCAATTTCGACCAGGTCACGAATCATCGATTCGACGTCGCGGCCGACGTAGCCAACCTCGGTGTAGCGCGAGGCTTCGACCTTGATGAATGGCGCTTGCGCGAGCTTGGCCAAACGGCGCGCAATTTCGGTCTTGCCCACGCCGGTAGGGCCGATCATGAGGATGTTTTTGGGAGCGATTTCGTCGCGCAGTTCGGGCGCGACGTTCTGCCGCCGCCAGCGATTACGCAACGCGATCGCGACCGCACGCTTGGCGTCGTGCTGTCCCACGATATAGCGGTCGAGTTCGGAAACTATCTCACGCGGTGTCATCACATGGGGAACTGCCATCTTCTTTATGCCTGCCGGCAAGCGCACCCGCCGGCGGATTTAAATTGGACCTGAGGTGGGAGCGCCGGCGAACGACGCGGAATTAAATGAACTGATGTATTCGGCTTCACGCTTCCGGCCCAACCCCATTCTGATGCGCCGGCGGCGCTCCTACAATTCCTCGATAACGAATTCGTCATTGGTGTATACACAGATCTCGGATGCGATTTGCATGGCGCTCTCGGCGATCTGGCGCGCGCTCAAATCCTTGCCGTAACGCGCCAGCGCGCGTGCGGCGGCGAGCGCATAGTTGCCGCCCGAGCCAATCGCCACCAGGCCGTCGTCGGGTTCGATGACGTCGCCGGCGCCGGAAATCAAAAGCGAACTTTCCACGTCCGCCACCACCATCATGGCTTCGAGCCGCCGCAGCACGCGGTCGGTGCGCCAGTCCTTCGCCATTTCGACCGCCGCGCGCCGCAGCACGCCGCCGAATTCCTGCAATTTGCTTTCGAATTTATCGAACAAGGTCAAGGCATCGGCGGTCGAACCGGCAAATCCCGACAGCACGCTATCATTGTACAGGCGGCGCACCTTGCGCGCCCCGTGTTTCATGATGGTCGCGCCCATGGTCACTTGGCCATCGCCCGCCACCACGACCTTGCCCTTATGGCGCACGCTCAGGATGGTGGTCGAGCGGACTTTCAGTTCAGGCTCGGGGATGGGCACGACGATATACCTCTTTGAGATGCTTGATGCTGACGTGGGTGTAACGCTGCGTGGTGGCGAGACTGGCGTGTCCCAGCATTTCCTGAATTGAGCGCAAATCCGCGCCCGCGTTCAGCATATGGGTGGCGAAGCAATGGCGCAGGCCATGCGGGCTCAAGGGCGTGGCAATCGCGGCCCGCGCCAGCCGCCGCTCGACGATTTTCTCGACCGAACGTGTACTCAGGCGCGTGCCGCGCGGATTAACGATGACCGGTCCCTCCATCTCCCACGCCACCGGCATCGCCGCCCGCCAGGCCTTGAGCGCGTCGAGCGCTGGCTCGCCGATCGGCACCAGCCGGTCCTTGTTGCCCTTACCCGAGCGGACCATCAGCATGCCCAGGTCAAAATCGATATCGCGCCAGGCGAGCGCGGTCAGTTCGCTAACGCGCAAGCCGCTGGAATAGAGCACTTCAAGGATGGCGCGATCGCGCAGCACGGCAGGCCCGTGCCGGTCGCCGTCGCATTCGACCAGGTTGCGTGTGTCCTTTTCGTGAAGAATCGAGGGCAGGCGCTTTTCAATTTTGGGCGAGCGCATCGCGCGTGCCGGGTTGACTCCGGTGGACGTCTCGCGCCAGTGGAAATAGGCCTTGATCGCAAACAGCCGGCGCTGCACCGTCGCACGGCTGGCACGCTTCATCACTTCTCCCAGATAATCGCGGATGTGATCGGCGCCAATCAGGCCCGGAATTACTTCGTTTTCCGCACCGCGCACTTCACCGCCGCGGCGGATAAGAAACTGGCGGAAATCCTCCAAGTCGCGTCGATAAGCCGCGACCGTATGTTTCGACGCACGCGCCGCCTTGCCCAACGCTTCCACGAATGACTCAATCTCCCCGACCATCGCCAACCCCGCTTTCCTCAATTATGCTATCAAGTGGTTATCCAGGGTAAAAGTACGTCGCCCTAAAGCGGGGGGCGCACAAAGGCCGTCAACCGGAGAAGTGATCGTGTATTGCTGGCATTGCGGACGTCAGATCGAAGTCAAAGAGCAAGTGGGATTTCGCGACTATTGCCAATGCGAATTGGCGCTCCATGTATGCCGCAACTGCCGCTTCTATGATCCCGGCTATCACAATCAGTGCCGCGAGCCCCAGGCCGAACGCGTGGTGGAGAAAGAACGCGCCAATTTTTGCGAGTATTTTTCACCCTCCACAGTGAAGCCGCAGCCGCAAGTGAACGCCGCGCGGGCTAAATTTGACGCGCTTTTCAAAAAGCACTAGTGGAGCGCAGCGGAACGAGCCGGCGAGTCTTGATTTTGGCCGACGGCTCGCGGACTTGCCCGCCCCACGGAGCTGCGTTCAAGAAAGGTTGCAATGACCACAAGATGGAATCCGCTCTCGCCGCCATAGTGCTGGCCGCCGGCCTGGGCACGCGAATGTGCTCGCGTCAGGCCAAGGTGCTGCATCCGCTTGGCGGCGAACCGATGATCGCGCGCGGCCTGCGTGCGATCGCGGCGCTGGAGCCAAATCCGCTCGTACTGGTCACCGGCCATCAGGCTGAGATGGTCGCAGCCGCGGCGCGAGATGCGATTCCCGATCTCAATCCCCGATTCGCGCTCCAAAACGAACAACGCGGCACCGGCGACGCCGCGCGATGTGGCATGACGGCGCTTGGCGATTTCAACGGCGACGTGCTTATCGCGTACGGCGATATGCCGGCGCTGCGCATCGACACGTTGCGCGCCTTTCTCGCGGCGCATCGGAGTTGCGGCGCGACACTCTCATTTATCAGCGTGAAAACCGGTGAAGCCTCGGCTTATGGCCGGGTGGTGCGCGACGCGGCGGGGCGCGTCCAGGCGATCGTCGAGGCGCGCGACGCAAGTCCGGCCGAACTCGCCATTGACGAAGTCAACACCGGGGTTTACCTGGCGCGTGCTGGCTTCCTGCGCCAGGCACTCGAGGAACTCCGTCCCGATAATGCGCAAGGCGAATTTTACCTTACCGACATCGTGGCCATCGCGCGCCGCCATGGCGATATCAACGCCTGGCTGGCGCACGACGAGGCCGAATTTGCCGGTATCAACTCTCGCGAGGAATTGGCCCGGATGGAAGCGCAACTCCGCAACCAGATTAATCGGCGTCTGATGGATTCGGGGGTGACGATGGTCGATCCGGCCAGCGCCTATATCGGTGAGCAGGTGGAAATCGGCCGCGACAGCCTGATCGGTCCCAACGTCCAGATCATGGGTCGCAGCCGCATTGGAAAAGAAGTCGTCATCGACGGCACCGCGTGGTTGCGCGACGTGGTGATTGGCGACCACACCCATCTCAAGCTGGGCGTGCGCGCCGAACAATGCGTCATTGGTGAGCACTGCGAGATCGGGCCATTCGCCAATCTGCGCGAAGGTACGCATCTCGACGGCCATAATCGCATCGGCAATTTCGTCGAGACCAAGAAGGCCCGCGTCGGACGCGGCAGCAAGGCGAGCCATCTGAGCTATCTGGGCGACGCTGTCATCGGGGATGAAACCAACATCGGATGCGGCGTTATCACGGTCAACTATGACGGCTACGACAAGCACGTGACCGCGATCGGCGACCGCTGCATGGTCGGCTGCGACACCCAGCTCATCGCGCCGGTGAAGGTCGGCAGTGACGTTTACGTCGCCTCCGGCACCACCATCGTGCGCGATGTGCCCGACGGCGCCCTGGTGGTCTCGGATCATCCGCAGCGCGAAAAGCCCGGATGGACCGCGCGCTGGCATAAGCGCCACGAGAACCACCCCAAGGCGCGCGCCAATTCGCACGATCACGACGACTGAGTACGACAAGTTCACCAGCGGGAGAGACGCGAATCAGGGAGGAGCAGTTCAATCGATGTGCGGCATAATCGGCTACGTCGGCGCGCGTGACGCGTCGCCGATCCTTCTGGGCGGCCTGCGACGGCTCGAATATCGCGGCTACGACTCCGCCGGCCTTGCCACGCTGGCCAACGGCGGTCATCTCGAGATTCGCCGCGCGGTGGGCAAACTCGACAACTTATGCCGCCTGCTGGAGCAGTCACCGCTCGACGGCCACATCGGCATCGGCCATACGCGCTGGGCTACGCACGGGCGTCCGTCCGAAGGCAACGCCCATCCGCATCAGGCCGGCCCGGTCGCGGTGATTCACAACGGCATCATCGAGAACTACGTCGAATTACGCTCCGCGTTGCTTGCGCGCGGCCATCGGCTACGTTCGGAAACCGACACCGAACTGGTGTCGCATTTGCTCGAGGAGCATCTCAAGCGCGGGGTCGGGCTGACCGAGGCGGTGCGCGCGGTTGTGCATGAATTGCGCGGTTCGTTTTCAATCGTCGCGATGTCGGAGACCGAGGGCGGCAAACTGGTCGGAGCAAAAACCGCGACGCCGCTGGTGCTGGGTTTCGGCGAGGGCGAGAATTTTGTCGCCTCGGATATCCCGGCGATCCTTGAACATACGCGCCGCGCGCTCGTGATGGAGGACGGCGAGATCGCCGAAATCAGCGCCGACGCGATTCGCCTGATGACCTTCGAGGGCGTGCCGGTCGAACGTCCGCCGCGTCATATCGAATGGGACGCCGTGGCGGCGACTAAAGGCGGCTATCAGCATTATCTGCGCAAGGAAATCGCTGAGCAGCCGCGCGCCTGGATCGACACCATGAGCGGGCGCGCCAGCCTGGGCGCGGGCGAAGTCAATTTCGAAAGCGAACTGCTGCCGGCAGCCGGCGCCGGTTCCATCACGCGGGTCGTGACGGTCAGCGCGGGAGCTTCGTGGATTTCATCCCTAATCGGCAAGTTCATGATCGAGGAACTGTGCGGCATTCCCGCCGAAGTCGATTACTCGGCCGAATTCCGTTACCGCAATCCCGCCATCGACGCGCATACCTTGATGATCGCGGTGTCGCAATCCGGCGAGACCGCCGACACGCTGGCGGCGATGGAGGAGGGGCGCCGGCGCGGCTCGCATCTGATCGCGCTGACCAACACGCTCGACTCCTCGATCGCGCGCAAAGCCAACGCGCAGTTGTATACGCGCTGCGGTCCCGAAATCAGCGTCACCACCACCAAATGCTTCCTGACGCAAATCGAGGCGTTCTATCTGTTCGCGATTCATCTGGCCACGCGGCTCGGACGCATAAGCGCGGCTCAGGCCGAAGAACTGTTGCGGCCCGCTTTCGCGATCCCGCGGCAAATCGAATCGATTTTTTCGCGCGAGCGGCAGATCGAAAAGATCGCGCGCAAATATGGCAAGGCGCGCGATTTCCTCTATCTAAGCCGCGGCGTCAATTATCCAGTCGCGCTCGAAGGCGCGCTCAAGCTCAAGGAAATCTCGTACATTCACGCCGAAGGCTATTCAGCGGGCGAGATGAAGCATGGGCCAATCGCGCTTATCGACGAAGAGATGCCGGTCGTCGTGATCATTCCCAACGACAATGTTTTCGACAAGACCCTGTCGAATTTGAAAGAAGTCGAATCACGCAACGGCCGCATCATCGCCGTGACCGATCGTCGCACGCCGGAACTCGAGGAGGTTGCCTGGGAGATTATCGAAGTGCCGAGTACCAATCGAATGCTGACGCCAGTGCTGACCACGGTGCCTCTACAACTGCTCGCCTATCATATCGCGGTTTATCGCGGCACCGACGTCGACCAGCCGCGTAACCTGGCGAAATCAGTGACGGTGGAATGAGCATCGGCAGTGCGGCCAGACTGCGATTAAGCCGGGTGTGACGCCGCCTCGACTCTTATCGCCCACGCCTGCCTGGCCGCCGGCCGTTCGAATACCGCTTTGTCCCATTTGTAGAGCCGCGGGTATGCGCTCAAATCCAGTTCCTGGCGTGGACGCAGCATCACGCAGCCGACGTTGAGGTCCGCGACGGTGAAACGATCCCCCGCCAGGTACGGCGCACGCTCGAGTTGACCGTCGAGTATGGTCAGCAGCGGCTTCATTTCCTTCAGCGCTTTTTCCGCGAGTGCGGGACGGCGTTCCTCAGGTTCGAGCACGTGGGTATTGAACAGCCATTGCATGAGCGGCCGTTCCAGGTGAATCGCCGCCCACAAGCTCCATTGGAAGGCGCGCGCCTCCTCGTGCAGGTCCTTGGGCGCGAGCGGGCCGCCGTGTTTCTTCACCAGGTACAGGTTGATCGCCAGTGATTCCCACATGATGAAATCACCGTCCCGCAACGCGGGCACGCGCGCATTCGGATTGATGCGCCGGTATTGCTCGCTGTAAATCGAATTGTCCGACCATCCGATGGAGACGTTCTCGTACTCGATGCCAAGTTCGAGCGCCGCCCAGATATTGCTGATCGAACGCGAGATCGGATTGCCATAAATTTTCACTTTGTCCATACGAACTCCACGGCATTCCATGCCGGCGGCCGGAAGAGCGCTTGCGTTGCTCGGGATCTCTTGCACGACCGGGCATCAACGTTGACAACACTTTCACGAGGTCATCTCAAAATATAACGAATAATGCAATTCGCAGCGCGGGTTGAAGCCCGCCGCGCAGCCCGGACAGATCGCACCGCATTCCAGATACTGGCGGATGGTGAGCTCCGTCCCGCAGGCGCCGCACAGAATCGCCTTCTCCTCGAATTCGGAGCGCGGCCAGATTTGCACGCCATGGCCGGATTGCGCCTGATGGCAGTAATAACAGGAATAGTAAGTAACGCAGCATTTGAACTTGATCGCCACAATATCGGTCACTCCCCGATAATGTTCACAACGCGTATGCGCGTCCAGCCCAATTCCTCTTACTGGAATTCCCGCGATGCTGATCTCCATAATGCATGCCCTTGTGCTCGACTCGTATTCGGCTGAATTGTATTGGCCCGGTAAGTCTTGCTGAAGAGTGGCGCAAGCATTATCCGCTGATCGAAAAAGAGAAGTCACGCCAACAAGAGGTGATGCGGATGGAAAATTACGGCGGCACGTTCGGGGAGCGCCTCGAGCATCATCGCGATCATCATTTTCGCCGCCTCGCCGCCCGTCGTATCGTGAGCGAACGCGCGGCGCTGCAATTCGTCAATGACACCGGATTTTGCGCCGCCTTCACGGCGGGATTGGGCGTGCCATGCCTGCGCGAAGCGATTGAGGGGCGGCGCGAACCCGAGCTGCCTCATCATATTCAGCATGACCCGGCGATCATGATGACGTGGAATCTGAAGGACCGACTGCCCGCGAAGAAATTGGTTTATTACGGCAAGGTGATTGGCGGGCGGCCGGGCTTTATCGCGCTGACGATGCTACCGGCGTTTTTGCGCTTGCGCATCGCGAGGGGCGGCTATCGCCGGCTTTATCAAAATGGCCAGCTATCGCATTGCGCCAAGCTGATTATGGATACGCTGGCGCGGCGTGGTCCGGCGGAAACCCGCGCGCTGAAATTATCCAGCGGCTATGCGCAAG
>JBOHWM010000195.1:0-1663 GCA_050736555.1 Binataceae bacterium (SeqCode) | reverse complement strand
CGCGAGAGGTGTTATAGGCCAGGGGCGTGGCGCCGATCACGATGAAATGATTTGTGCGCTTCATCCGCTTCTCCTTCGGTGCGCTCAGCCGCGCAATCATCGGCCCGGCAATCGCGGTGATCGAGGTCGCAAACAGCGTCAGCCCGAGGACGATTATCGATACGGCGAAGAGCCGCGCGTCCGCGGTCTTGGGCGTGATATCACCATAGCCCACCGTGCCCATGGTGACCACGGCGAAGTAGAGGGCCGTCACCAGATCCTTGATGGGCGGCGAAAATTGACTGCCGAGGTAAAGGCTGCCGAACACTGCGTAGATGAGCAGCAGCAGCGCGCTGGTGATAGCGAAGAGCGTGCCTGCCGCCAGGCTGCTGCGATGAAACCACGGGTAGCAGAGAAGCAGCGCCGCCAGCAAAAGCCCATCGTAAGAGATCAGGCCAGCAGCGTGGCCGTGACCGACGATTGCCGCGCTCAGGACCAGGGACGAAGTGAGCACGATGGCGACAATCCATGCGAACCGCGATCGAAACAGCAGTCCGACCGACATCACCAGCATGGCCACGCCGATGAGGACGTAGGGCATGCTTGCGGGCCGGAGGTCCAGGATGTGAAGAGGAAAATCCGTCAGCAGCACGTGCCGCTGCTGGGCAAAAACGTGCCTCAACGGCATCGAACCCGCCCAGGCCAGCGCCAAAGCCAGCGGGATGTGAGGAAACCAGTACTGCGTCCGCGCGACTTGCGCTACACGTCTGGCCGCAACGAAAAACTGTCCCCAACGCCCCGGCCGCCAACTCCAGTGCCGGCGCTCAACTCGTTCCTTACGCATGGAATACCGCCCGCCAACGCATTCGACTAATCCTATAGTAGAGCGCGATGGCGATCGTGCTGGCTCGAGCCCGGGTCCATTCAGATTCTCAGTTGCGGTCTCGATTATTTAGCTGGCTGCCACACGGTTTGCATCTGCTCGAGCGAGCGACCTTTGGTCTCCGGCACAAATCTCCACATGAACAAGGCGGCCAAAATGCTCATCAAGCCATAAATCCAATAGACGAAGCCATGCTTGAAGTGGTCCACCAGCCAGGGATTGTTATTGAAAATGGGGAACGTCCAACTTACGAGATAATTGGCGATCCACTGCGCGGCTACGGCCACGGCCATGGCCTTGCCGCGAATCTGGTTGGGGAAAATCTCGCTCAGGAGCACCCAGGTTACCGGCCCCCAGGAAACGGCGAAACCGGCGGTATAGGCCAACATGAAGGCGAGCGCGACGATGCCCTTGCCGCCGAGCCAGAAGTCGGTGCCCATCGAAATCATGCTCACGGCCATGATCAGCGCTCCGATGATCTGGAGTGGCTTGCGGCCGAACTTATCCACGGACAGAATGGCGATTACGGTGAAAATAAGATTGACCGCGCCAACAATAATTGTCTGCATGAGCGAAACATTGGTGGTCATGCCCATGCCTTCGAAGATAGAGGTCGCGTAGTAGAGCACGACGTTGATGCCGACGAATTGCTGGAAGACCGACAGCAGGACGCCGATGAATATAAGCCGCGCGCCGAAGGAAAATAATTTGCCGGAGTGATGCTCGGCGAGCGAGGCGCGGATTTCGCCAATTTCTCTTTCGCCTACCTCCGGGGTCACCAGTTTGGCCAGCACCGCGCGC
>JBOHWM010000194.1:0-3553 GCA_050736555.1 Binataceae bacterium (SeqCode) | reverse complement strand
GGATTGAATGCTGGAGGGATTCATTGTGAATACAAGCAATCGGTGGCATTGGAAGATGGGGATGCCGATGGCTGTGATGGCGGGATTGGCCGCCGGCGCACTTCTGGTCACCTGCTGGCCGCCTCGTCTTCATGCGGCGGTCCCGCAATCAGCGCCGCTGGTTGCCAATCAGAACGGCCGCGTCGCGTCCATGCAATTCGCGCAGAATGATAACAGCGGCGTCGATGCCGAAGTTCCCCCCGATCAGGTTGAAAAATATATCGCCGTCTACAAAGCGATGCATCGCAACCGCAGCCTCACCGCACAGCAGGCGGCCGCACAGCAAGGCATGACGCTGAAACAGTTTCGCGATCTCGAGAATCGCATCGAGCGCGACGACGCCGCACGCGATCATGTGCGCGACGAATTGCAAAAGGCGGCAAAAACCGCTCCCCATCCGATGGGAGTGCCGAGCAAAGATCAAAAAAGCAAATAATTATCAGGAGTAAATCTGAAACGGCACAGTTGTGGTTAAATGTCACAGACGGAGATTGTTCCGCCTGAGATTAGAGCTCGCGTCGAAGCTTTGGGCTCACGCGGGCCCGAGCAGGATTGATCAAAAGGATGCGGCGGAACGGAATACTCCGGTTCCGCCGTTTCATTCTATAAGGACGATATGCCTACTTCATGACCGAAGTCGAAAACGCCGCCTCAAGCCGTCTCACCGCATCGTTGGCCCGGTTGACGGAATCCTCAGCCGAAGCAACCTGCTGGCTGGCTTGATTGGCTGCCGTCTGAGCCGACTGAGATGATTGTTCAGCGCTCTGCGCCGCCGCTTGTGCCCTGCTGGCATCCGATTCGGCCTTTTGCGTCGATTGATTGACCACGTCCATGTTCGGTCCGCAAGCCGAAATAATGGCCACCGTGGCCAAAAGTCCGAGCAACCACGCCAACTTCTTCATTCGACATCCTCCTCGTGAATCCGATAAACCGCTATTTCCCCTCAAATTTCTCAAGCGGACAAAACGTCGCTCCGCAGTTCAAACTGCGCAATACTTACAAATCAGCCTGCTCAAGGCAAGCTTGAGTTCGCGCCCAAGCTCACGCCAACGGAGCGGTTGAAAGCCGCCAGATCATGTTTGACATCAAAAACCTGTCGCGACTATCGTGACATCGACTACTCCCCACCAGGCGATGACGACTGACGACACCGAGAGCGCCTCAGTACCAGGCGAACCTGCTCCGAGCAACGCTCAGGCCGCCGCCAGCGAAAGTGCGCCTTCCGAACCGTCGGTACGTTCTGAACGGGGCGCGGCAAAAGCTGAACCTGTTGCCGCCGCACCTTCCAAGCCGGCGGAAACAAAAGCAGTCTCGAAGCCGCCGCCCGGCCCTCCGCCAGCGCCTTTTCGTGCCAAACCTTCAGTCCCTTATTCGATGGTGGCTGGAATGGGGCATCCTAAGCTGCAGGATTTGGTTGAAAAGCACTTCGCCGGAGAGTTGGAAGACGATTTCTCGTCGGTGCTGGAACGAGTTCAGCCGGCACCGGGTCGCCGAGCTTCATTTGATACTCACGAGCTCCGCGTTGGCCGCGATTCGCGAATTGGTCCGCTAGGCGCTGTCGGGTTGCGTCTGATGCGCCGTAGGAGTCCGCGTTCAGACGATCGCCATGTCGCTTTCGACGGCTTCCGCACCAAATTGCACGACGAAAAAATCGAACGTGATCGGCGCTACGGGACAATCTATACAGTCAGGGAAGAATTGAACGCTTATCTGGTGCGTCTGGAATTTCCACGCAGACTACCGGACTCCTCGCTCAAACGGCTTTGGCAACTTGGCGATGAGATGCCGGATTACGAATATTCGCTTACGCTCGAGCGTGATGCTTTGTCCGTTCGGGCGGGAGTGCGCGGCGAGGCCTACCGCCGACTCTCCTACATTTCAGCTTCGTTTCCTTCGGATTTTCTCACACGAATCCAGTTCGACCGGCCGGTGATGGGCTTCAAGCATCGTTTGCGCGACAAAGTACTGGAGTTAGTTGTTTTCAAATTGGAATATCCCGCGCGGGTCGAGATCTAACGCGGTTCCGTCCAAAATCGGTTATTTTTGCAATCAACACCGGCCTGACGAGAAGGCCGGTTTGCTGAAATGGCCAATCCCCGCCAGAATTTCCCGATGAGCGTGACGATTCGGAGCGCGATCGCGCGTGATCTGCCGCGAATCATGGAAATCGAACGACGCGCCTTCGCGCATCCATGGAGCCTTGACTCCTTCGCGCATGAATTGGCCCTGCCGTTTTCACGCACTATACTCGCGATTGATCCGAACGGCGGACACGAGCTCATCGCCGGCTATTTATGTCGCTGGATGGTCGCGGACGAATGCCACATCCTCAACGTCGCGGTTCATCCGCAACGACGCCGCCTCGGCGTCGGCGCCATCATGATGGCCGATGCGATAGCCGAAGTGAAGGCGAATGGAATTCAAATAGTTACTTTGGAGGTAAGGCGATCCAACCTCGCCGCGCGCAGCCTCTACCGCAAATTCAAGTTTGAAGAACGGCGTTTGAGGCGCAATTATTACGGTGCTGGCGAAGACGCCATCGTGATGGAACTGAAGCTGAATGGATAAAGAATATCCATTTCGAAAACGAGGTTTGTGGCTTTCGGAACGGCACTAGGGTGACAAATCCACCTAAGCTGTGCAATAATAGTTCCAAGGTCGAGGCCAATCGGAAGCCGATAATGCCGCTGTCGGTGCTCCAGCTCCGAAATCGGGCGCCTTGGAACCATGTCAATCAGAGATGAATTTGCCGTTCAAAAAAGGTGAAAAGGTCGTTTATCCGGCTCATGGCGTCGCCGTCATCGAAGACATCCAGAGCCGCGTCATTTCGGGTACCGAGCGCCGCTTCTATATGCTCAGGATTCTCGGCACCGAGAAGATGACCATCATGATTCCAACCGAAAACGTCGAAGCGGTGGGCCTCCGGCGCGTGATCGGCAAAGACATGGTGACCAAAATCTATCGCATCCTGCGTCAAAAGAAAGTCGAAAGCGACTCTCAGACCTGGAATCGCCGCTACCGTGAATATACCGAAAAGATCAAAACCGGTTCGCCGCTGGAGATCGCCAAAGTTTTGCGCGACCTGCTGGTGTTGAAAGGCGATAAAGAGCTGTCGTTCGGCGAGCGCAAGATGCTCGATACCGCCCGCAGCCTGCTGGTTAAGGAGCTCTCGATCGCCAAAGCGCATCCTGAAGAAAAAATCATGGAAGAGCTCAAGACCATTTTCGCCAACTAATTCATGAGTCGGGCGTTCGGCGGCTTGAGATCAAACTGTTGATGCGCTGATTACTCAAGAATTAAACCTGATTGTGGCAAAATCAGGAACCACGCCTCTTTCCGGCTGAAGTTGATCTTTCAAAGCCTCATGGACTCCAACGCGTTGGATCGCGCACCTGCGGGTTAACCGCGCGATGAGAGCGTCGGCGATTATCGTGGCGGCAGGCACCGGCAGCCGCCTCGGACTGAACATTCCTAAAGCATTTGTTGAACTTAACGGGCATCCCCTGCTGTGGTA
>JBOHWM010000193.1:0-5844 GCA_050736555.1 Binataceae bacterium (SeqCode) | reverse complement strand
ACCGCTAATTGGCCGCTTGCTGACCGCATTCGGTGGAAGAATCGGCAATTTCGTCAAGCCGGTGCTCCCGTATCTGCGCAAGCCTTTCAAGCTTATACCCGCTATAGCTCTTTCATTGATTCTGCAGTTGATGTTGGCTTTGGCGCAGTATGTGCTTGCGCTTGGACTTGGGCTCAACATATCGCCGTTGCTTTTCATGGCCTGCGTGCCGATCGCCAACCTTCTCGCAAGCCTCCCGATTACGTTCAACGGTTTGGGAGTACGCGAAACCGCTTACCTGGTACTGCTCGGCATGGCGGGCGTGAGTAACGAACATGCGATCGCCTTGGGCCTGTTATGGTTTGCCAGTACCATGGTGGCGGGGCTAAGCGGGGCGGTGGTCTTCGCGATGACCGAGACCCCCACCTTGGTCGGTGCACATGAAACGGCTGCGACCGAATGAAAACCGCGCAATTCCGCCGTTCTTGTGTCGGCCGGCAAGCAACAATATATTCGTGACTAACCAAGCGGACAGGCATGTGAACGCGAACCAGACCAGGGGAGCAAACTCAACATGGACGTGATGAAGACCCTGTTTCTCAATCCTCCTTCATACGATGACTTCGATGGTGGTGCGGGCTCGCGTTATCAGGCAACCCGGGAGGTGTGGTCTTTCTGGTATCCGACCTGGCTCGCGTATCCGGCCGGTATGATCCCGGGAGCGCGCCTGCTCGACGCGCCGCCGCATGATTACAACCCGGCCAAGACAGTCGAAGAGGCGAAGCACTATGACTTCGTCGTTATTCATACTTCAACGCCTTCGTTGCGGATGGACATGCGCACCGCGGAGGCGATCAAGGCGGCCAATCCCAAATGCGTCGTGGCGTTCGTCGGCGGACATCCAACGGCGCGTCCGGAGGAAACGTTGAAGCTGTCCGAGGCGGTCGATATCGCCGCGCGCAAAGAATTCGATCATTCGATGGTCGAAGTGGCGCAAGGATGGGATTGGTCGAAAATCGACGGGATCAGCTATCGCCGCAACGGCCTGATTCAACACAATCCGGACCGCCCCATACTTAGCAACGAAGAACTCGACCGCCTGCCCTTCGTCACCGAGGTTTACGAGAAAAACCTCGATTATCTGCGCTACAACAGCCCCTATTGCCAGTACCCGTATGTCTCGCTGTATACCGGGCGCGGATGCCCCGCTCGTTGCACCTTCTGTCTTTGGCCGCAGGTTACCCAGGGTCACAAATACCGCGTGCGCAGCCCGGAAAACGTCTATGAAGAAGTCGCCGCCATGAAGGCGAAATTTCCCAGGATGAAGGAACTCTTCTTCGACGACGATACCTTCACCGCCGATCCGATGCGGGCGCGCAAGATCGCGCAGTTGCTCAAGCCGCTGGGTATTACCTGGTCAACCAATTCGCGCGCCAACGTGGATTACGAAACGCTGAAGATTCTCAAGGATTCAGGCTTGCGTCTGTTTGTCGTGGGCTATGAAAGCGGCAACGCTGAAATTTTAAAGAATATCAAAAAAGGCGTGCGGCTCGACCGCGCGCGCCGTTTCACTAAGGATTGCCATGACGTTGGTATCCTGATCCACGGCACTTTTATTCTTGGTTTGCCCGGCGAGTCACGCGACACTATCGAAGAGACTATGAAGTTCGCCCAGGAAATGGACTGCGAGACGATCCAAGTTTCGCTTGCATCGCCGTATCCGGGCACCGAGCTGTTCGAGTATGTGACTGCCAATGGCTATCTGGCGGTTGATCCTCTGCTCGACGAATCCGGTTATCAGAAATGTACGATTAAGTATCCGGGACTCAGTGCCGATGAGATTTATCAATCGGTGGAGCGCTTCTACCGCTCCTTCTATTTCCGGCCGCGTTACATGTTCAAGGCTGTGCGCAAGATGGTGACCTCTTCAGAGGAATGCAAACGATTGCTCAAAGAGGGAATGCAGTTCCTTTCCACGATGCGGCGGCGCCGGGCGCAAATGCGCCGCGGTGCCGATGCGCAGGCAGCCTGACTGGCACGTTATCCCGGGCGCATCCAGCTAGCGCGGATGGCTCGCCGGACTTCCGTCCGAGCGGAGTGAAAGTGGCGCAGGGAAAAATCCGGGCAATGCTGCGCGGAAATCGACGGCTATGAACGCGGTGGCGGCCTTGGCGGCCGCGGGCATCCTGATTTCGCTGGGCTATTATGCGGCCGCCAGTATTGCAGCGGTTCGCTTCTGGTTCAGAACTTCGGCTCCAGCCGCGCCACTGCCGAAGATCGCTCCGCGCGTAGCCGTGCTGAAACCGCTGCACGGCCTCGGCAAGCACCTGCTCGAAAATATCACGAGCTTTCTGGAAAGCGATTATCCGCGCGTCGAATATATCTTCGGCATCACCGACTATGAAGATCCTGCCATCGATGTACCGCTCGCGCTGAAAGCGCAATATCATCTCGCCAATATCGCGTTGGTAATCGGGGAAGACGCCAATGCGGAGAATCCCAAAATTGCCAAGCTGATCAAGATGACAGAGCGCGACTCGAAAGCGGAAATCTATGTAGTCAGCGACGCCGATATCGCCGTCGAACCCGATTATCTCAAGCGTATTGTCGCTGAACTTGGCGCGGACGACGATACCGGACTGGTAACCTGCGTCTATCGCGCGCGACCCGGCTCAGGAATGGCGGCACGCCTCGAAGCATTGACAATCAACACCGACTTCGCGCCATTGGTGATGCTTTCGGCGGCAATCGAACCGATTCGCTATGCACTGGGCGCAACTGTCGCGGTCAAACGGCGCGCGCTCGAGGCGATCGGCGGTTTTCACGCGCTTAAGGACAAGCTCGCTGACGATTATTTTTTGGGCCAGATGGCCGCCTGCCATGGCTTTGAGATAAAGCTCTCCAGCACGATTGTCTCAACTTCATGCGAACAGCGCAGCTTCGCCGATTTTTGGACGCATCAGTTGCGCTGGGCGCGCACCTATCGCACCGCACGCAAGCTCAGCCTCGGCACTATTCTGACTCAGGGACCGTTCTGGGCGATTCTCTTCATACTGGCTTCCCGCTTCTCTCCAGTTTCGATCGCGGTCTTCTTCGGCGTAATTGTTGTTCGTCTCGGCATGTCGGCGCTCCTGATCTGGAAGGTGCTGGGGATGCGTGACCGCCTGCGTGATATCTGGCTGGTGCCGTTCAAGGATCTGATCATGACGGCCGTATGGTTCGTCAGTCTGCTCAGCAACAAAGTCGTTTGGGGTGGCCGCGAACTGGTGGTTGGCGCCGACGGCAGCGTGCGCGAAGCGAATGGTTGAACGTGGCGCGCTGCCGCTGTTTCTATCGCTGGGGTTGATTGCGAGCTTTCTGCTGGCGGTCGGTCTACTCCTGATGAAGAGTTGCGCCGGCCGCCTGCCGGTTGCCACCGGCCGCGGCATGCTATGGGCGGTGGTGCGCTGGCTTCGCGAACCAATGTGGCTCGGCGGGCTGGCGTTACAGGCGTCAGGCTATGCCCTCAGCGTGGTCGCGATGGCAGGCGCGCCGGTCTCGCTGGTGTCGGTCACGATGCAGGGCGGCATCGCGCTGTTCGTTGTCTTCGCCGTGATTTTTTTGCACGAGCGCGCGCGGCCGCTCGAATGGTTGGGAATCGGCGGGATCATCGTCGCGATCGTGATGCTCGCGGTTTCGCTGGATTCAGGCGCTATGCAGGGCGCCATCGCGATACCCTCGATGGAAGGGTTTTCCGTCGGCGCCGTGCTGGTGGCATTCATCCCGTATCTTTCAGTCCGCCTCCGCGACAATGGTATCGCAACGGCGATCGCATCCGGAATCGCCTTCGGTGCGGGCGGCATCTATACCAAGGCGATGACCTATTTGTTTGCCGGCGCGCTCGACGCGACCATCGCCCTCCGCGTGCTGTCAAGCCCATACATCTATCTGATCATCGTCACGAACATCATCGGCATCGTGTTGTTGCAGAACTCCTTTCATGTGGCCCGTGGACTAATCGTGATGCCGATTTCGTCAGCCTTATCGAATATCATGCCGATTTTAGGCGGCATCATTATTTTCGGTGAAACGCTTCCGTCACAACCGTTCGATGCGGCGATGCGTGCGGCCGCCTTCGCTCTCACGATCGCGGCGAGTGCCCTGCTGGCCACAACGCGCGAAGAGGTCGGAGTAATCCAGGACAAGGCCGAAGTGGCGGGCTAGCTGATTGCTCCTTCGCCACGGAACTTCTTGATTTCGCCATCCGCATAGCCGAGCTGTAGCAAAACCTCTTGGGTATGTTCACCCAACCGCGGCGGCATCAGGTTTTTTGCCGCCTTCTCGCCGTTGAGATTGACCGCGATATCTACCAGCTTTAACTCGGGAATGCGAAAATCGGCTGGACTCGGCGCGATCATGCCAAGTGCGTTCACCTGCACGTCGGCTAAGACTTCGTCAATCTTATTGATGGGACTGGCCGGCACGCCCGCCTCGGGTAAAACGCGCATCCATTCCTTCGATGAGCGCTTCTTGGTTTCCGACTCGAGGATTGCGTGCAACTCATGGCGGCGCGGAACCCGCTCGGAGTTGGTATGGAAACGCGCATCGGAAGCCAAATCGGGCAAGCCCAACACCTGGCAGAGTTTTCCGAACAGCCGGTCGTTACCTGCCGCAATCAGAATCCACGAATCGGCGGTTTGAAACGCTTCATAGGGCGCTGCCGCCGGTGAAGCAGATCCGATTGGCCCCGGCACCGCGCCCGTGGCCATGTAGTTGGTCAGTAACAACGTGGTCCATGCGACGCCTGTTTCGAGCAAACTGGCGCTGACCCGTGAGCCTTTGCCGGTTTGCCCGCGTTCGATTAAGGCCGCGAGAATGCCGCTGAACAGCCATAAGCCTGAACCCATGTCGATGATCGGCACCACCACCCGCGCCGGCTCGCCGCCGGGATGGCCGTTAACGCTGACAATGCCGGAATACGCCTGACCCAGCGGATCGTATCCAGGCAGATTTTTTAACGGGCCGGTCTCACCAAAGCCGCTAATAGAGCCATAAATCAGGCGCGGATTAGGCGCGCGGAGATCCTCGTAACCCAGGCCGCGCGCCTCAGCGCTGCCAGGCTTCATCGAATGGACAAAGATATCGGCGTTGGCGCACAGCCGCTTAACGATTTCGCGGCCGTGCGGATGGTCGAGGTTCACGCACACGCTCTTCTTATTGCGATTGTAGCAAAGATAAGCGGTCGCTTCGCCGTTCCAGGATGGATGGAAGCGCCGTACGTCGTCGCCACCGCCGGGCCGTTCGATTTTGATTACGTCGGCGCCGAAATCGCCCAGTAGCTGCGTACAATATGGCCCGGCAACATTCTGCGTAAGATCGACACAAGTAAGCCCGTTCAGTGTTTGTGGCATTCGACACTCCCAGCGTGGCGCGCCTGCCGGCACACCGTCCCTATCCAATCAGTCTGTGCGTGGCCAAATCCGCGCCTTCACGTAAAGCACGCAGCTTCTCCCAAACCAACTCCTCCGCCACCGGTGCAAGGCCAGTGGTGGTTTCAAAACCGCAATCGGTGCCCGCGATTATCCGATGCGGATCGCCAAGAGCCAGCGCCGCACGTTCGAGCCTATCGGCAATTACCTCCGGATGCTCGACGTAATTGGTGGTCGTATCGATTGCGCCAACGATCAGTAGCATGTCGTCCGACAGCGGCAGGTCATCCGCCGTCCGATGATGGGCGAAACATCGGTATTCATGCTCATGGCGCGGGTTCGCCATCGAGAGCATCAGGGCGCCAACCCGCGCCGAACAAAGATGCGGCAGGATCAGCTCCAGCGCGATGTCGCGATTGTGCGGGCCTTCGTAATTTCCCCAGCATACGTGCAGCCG
>JBOHWM010000192.1:0-6544 GCA_050736555.1 Binataceae bacterium (SeqCode) | reverse complement strand
ATGAAAGGGCCGCTTTCGGGCGGCCCTTTTTATTAATAGCGGCGCAAGTTACATTGATGGTTTGATTATATCGGCGAAAAGCCAAGACAACCGAGCTGGATTTGGCGATTACACGGCTAAGAGGATTTCAGGACCTGCTGGGGGCGGACGCGCGTGCCGCCAGTAAGGTTGAACAGTGCGCCAGAGAGATTGCGCGATGCTACAACCTCGATGAAATTCGTGTACCCCTGATGGAGCGCATCGAGCTGTATCAGCGCTCGACCGGCGAGACTTCCGACATCGTCAGCAAGCAGATGTACTTGGTCAGGCGCTCGGAGGAGGGCCTCGGGCGTGACGCGATGATTTTGCGCCCCGAAGGTACGCCCGGCGTGGTGCGCGCGTACATTGAAGCCGGCCTTGACCGTACCGATCCGTATCAACGTTTTTTCTATTCCGGACCGATGCTGCGTTATGAGCGGCCGCAGAAGGGCCGTTATCGGCAGTTTCATCAGTTTGGCGTCGAAATTTTCGGCCGTGGCGACGCCGCTTGCGACGCCGAGTTGATGCTGATGGTCGGCGATCTAATGCGCCGGCTTGAACTTGGCGTGCGCTTCGAAATCAATTCGCTAGGTTGTGACCGCCCGGATTGTCGGGCGCGCTTCCGCACCGCGCTACTCGAATGTGGCCGCGCCCACTGGTCAGAATTATGTGAGGACTGCCATCAGCGGCTCGAACGCAACCCGCTACGCATGCTCGATTGCAAAATCGACGCGGAGCGGGTGGCGCGTTCGGCGCCCACCAGTCTTGATTATTTGTGTGAGGAATGTCGCGCGCATTTCAGCGCCGTTCAGCGCATCTTGTCTGAAGCAGGTCTCGATTACGCGGTCAAACCCACGCTGGTGCGCGGTCTCGATTACTACAATCGCACCACTTTCGAAGTGATCTCCGCGGACGTTGGTGCGCAGAGTGCGATTGCGGCGGGTGGGCGCTATGACGGCCTGGTGAAAGAATTAGGTGGCGCGGCCATTGCCGGCTCCGGCTTTGCGGTCGGCATAGAACGCACCGCGCTTGCGCTAGCCACGCGGGAATCGTTGGCGGATGGCGCGCCCGACGTTGCGATCGCCGCCTTGGGCGACGCGGCAGCATTGTCCGCGATAGCGCTGGCGCATGAATTGCGCAACCAGCGGCTGCGGGTCGAAGCATTGCCGCCCGATCGCAAACTCAAGGCGCTGTTAACGTTGGCGAATCGCATGCGTGCGCGCAACGCGCTGATTATCGGCGACGACGAACTCGCGCGCGGAGTTGCACAATTGCGGAATCTGACCAGGCATGCGCAGCGTGAGGTCCCACGCGCCACGATTGCCGAGGAAATCCGCTCCAATCTGGCTGATACCCGTCCCGAGGATTCCAGCGCAAGCGGTTGATTCATCCGGCATCTGACTATTCCGTGTACCGGTTCGCATAGGTATCCTTTCCACCCATAATCAGCGATGGCAACAACTGAAGCATACTCTCCGCTGCCGCCCTGGCGGCGCAGCGATTATTGCGGCACTCTGCGCGCCGGCGATGCGGGCCGTGAAGTGGCGCTGTGGGGATGGGTGGCGACGCGCCGTGATCATGGCGGCCTGATTTTTATCGATTTGCGCGATCGCGAGGGCATCATTCAGCTCGTCTTCAATCCCGAACGCGACTTGGCTTCCCACGCGGTGGCTGAAACGGCGCGCGCGGAATATTACATGGCGGTTAAGGGTAAGGTGGTGCGCCGTGCCGAGGGCACGATCAACGCCGAATTACCGACTGGTGAAATTGAAGTCGCGGTGAGCGCGGCTGAGATCCTGAATCCGTCACAGCCGCCGCCGTTCCCGCTTAATAATGGTGAGAACGCGGCGGAGGAGATCCGCCTGCGCTATCGTTACTTGGATCTGCGGCGGCCCCAAATGCAAAGCAATTTGCGCCGGCGTCATCAGGCGCTGCGGGGGGCGCGCGCCTTTCTCGATAATAACGGATTCGTCGAGATCGAAACTCCGATTTTGTGGCGCGCCACTCCCGAAGGTGCGCGCGACTACCTGGTCCCGAGCCGGGTCAATCCGGGCAAGTTCTATGCGCTGCCGCAATCGCCGCAACTGCTTAAGCAGCTTTTGATGGTGAGTGGATTCGATCGCTACTACCAAATCGCGCGATGCTTTCGCGACGAGGACTTGCGGGCCAATCGCCAACCCGAATTCAGCCAAATCGATATCGAGATGACCGGGCCACGCCCTGAGGACATCATGACGATCGCCGAAGGGATGATGGCGTCGATCTACGAATACGCGCTGGGGGTCGCCATTTCTCCGCCGTTTCCCCGCCTGCGCTACGAAGAGGCGATGGAACGATTCGGTTCCGATAAGCCCGACTTGCGTTTCGGTCTCGAAATAAACGACCTGACCGCCGCTTTCGCGGGCACCTCGTTCAAGGTTTTCGCGGGTGTCGTCGAGCGCGGCGAATCGATCCACGGTTTGGTGTTGCCTGGCAATTATCAACTGTCCCGCCGCGAGTTGGACGAAATGGCCGAGGTTATCCGCGCTCGCGACGGGCTCGGCCTGGCGTGGGCCAGAATCAGTGACGAGAGTTGGCAAGGTCCGATTGCGAAATTCATCGGCGAAGGTGAACGCGCGAAGGCGGCTGAGATTGCCGGACTTAGGAATGGCGACACGCTGCTCATGATCGCGGGCGCGTCCGCGGCGGTCCAGCCAATACTGGGCGAAACGCGGTTGCAACTCGCCGATCGCTTCAAGCTGCGCGACTCAAGCGAATTCCAGTTCCTGTGGATAACCGAGTTTCCGCTGTTCGAATATAGCGAACAGGAGCGACGTTTGGTTTCGGTCAATCATCCCTTCACCGCACCGCATCCCGACGACCTCGGGCTGCTTGACCGTGAGCCGCTCAAGGCGCGGGCGCTGGCTTACGACATGGTGCTCAACGGGCAGGAGATGGGCGGCGGTTCAATTCGTATGCATCGCCCGGAATTGCAACTTAAAGTTTTCGAGCTGCTGGGGATTTCGCACGAAGAGGCGATGAACAAGTTTGGTTTCCTCATCGACGCCTTGAATTTCGGCGCGCCGCCGCATGGCGGAATTGCGTTCGGGGTTGACCGGATCGCGATGATGGGGTGCGGAACGGATGCGCTGCGTGAAGTGATGGCATTCCCAAAGACACAGAAAGCGATTGATCCGATGAGCGGCGCGCCATCCGAAGTTGATGCTCGGCAACTGAAGGAATTATCGATCAAGGTGACGCCGTGAAGCTCGGCCGGCTGGCTCGCCTCGCCCTTATGATGAGCCTGGCGGTTACGCTCGCGTCATGTGCCGAGATACGCAATTCGCCGCTCGGCGAGGCGCTCGCCAATCTCGTCTCGGGGCTGCCGGGAATGGCCAACACTTCGGGTTTGCACATCAAGGCGGTACGCTCGATTCACTCGGTTATCGTCAGCAAAATCGCGGTGATGCCGCTGATTGAGGAACCGGGGGTTGGCGGCACGGTCGAGGCAGGCGCGTCCGAATCGATCACCGCCGACATCTACGCGCGCGCGACACTGATGGGCGGATGGGAGATAGTGTCACAAGATGGTGTCAACGGCGCGATGCAGCAGATGCCGCCGACCACACTGGCCGACATGGACCAGAACGCCAGCGTGCTTGGCAAAAAAGTCGCCGCCGACGGCGTCATCTACGGTACCGTGACAGAATATCGCGAACGCGTCGGTTACAGTTACGCCGCGCAGGCCCCAGCCGCCGTCGCATTCGAGCTGCATTTTCTCGACGAGCATTCCGGCCAGGTGGTGTGGACCGCCAAGTTCGCCAAGGCGCAGAAGGCGCTAAGTGCCAACGTCTTCGACTTGCCCGCCTTCATTTCCAATGAAGGCCGCTGGGTGCGAGCCCAGGATATTGCGGCGGAGGGTACGCAGGAGGCGCTCCAAAACCTGCACTCGTCGCTTGCAATCAGGCCGATTGTGCAAGGCCGCTAATAACAACCGCCCACTTTAATCCCACGGCGAATGTGGTTTCATCTTGAGCGCGAGCGCGACCGCTGGATGACACACCTTACCCGCGTATGTATTGAGGCCGTGGCGTAACGCGCCGTCACGCGCGCCAGCTTCGAGCAACCCGCGATTGGCGATTTCCATGGCAAACGAGAGCGTCGCATTGGTCAGCGCATAAGTCGAGGTGTGCGGCACCACGCCGGGCATGTTGGTGACGCAATAGTGAACCACGCCATCATGAACGTAGATGGGCTTGCGATGCGTGGTCGGGCGTGAAGTCTCGGAGACTCCACCCTGGTCGATGGATAAATCGACCAGCGCCGAGCCGCGCTTCATGCGTGCCACCATTTTTTCGTTAATCAGACGCGGAGTGCGTGCGCCAGCCACCAGCACGGTGCCGATAACCAGGTCGGCTTGCCGCATCTCCTCTTCGAGGGTGGCGCGATTCGACATTACGGTGATCGCGCGGTCGTTCAGCAGATCACTGAGATAGCGCAAACGGAGCGGGTTGACGTCGAGGATCGTGACTTCGGCGCCCATGCCCGCCGCCACGCGGCAGGCGTTGAATCCAGCGATTCCACCACCAAGGATAAGCACCTTTGCGGGCCGGACTCCGGGTGCTCCGCTAAGCAATACACCACGTCCGCCATTTTGCGCTTGCAGGCACCATCCGCCCGCCTGCACCGCGAGGCGACCGGCCACTTCGCTCATCGGCGCCAAAAGCGGCAGGCTTGAATCCTGAAGTTGAACGGTTTCGTAGCCGAGTGCGCTCACCTGGCGGCGCAACAATTCGTGTGCGAGCCGCTTATCGGGTGCGAGATGCAGATAAGTGAAGAGGATAAGGCCGGGCCGCAGATATTTGTATTCGGAGGGTTGGGGCTCTTTGACTTTGAGGATCATCTGCGCGCGGCTCCATACCGCCGCGGACGAATTAACCATACGCGCGCCCAAGGCACGATAAGCGTCGTCGCTGAAACCGCTGGCCGCGCCGGCCCCGTGCTCAACGATGACGTCATGCCCGTGAGATACGAGGGCGGCGGCTCCCGCGGGTGTCAGCGCCACGCGCCGTTCGTCGGGTTTGATTTCGGTGGGCACTCCAATCAGCATCAGCGGACTCTCCGATCTTCCATTGCGAGTGAACTATTCATGTCGCATCATGCGGCGCGCGAGGCCTTATCGGCGACCCGATTCCCCGCCCGCCGCCAGTATTAACGCGCGCACGGCGTGCTTGGAAACACCGCGACGTCGGCCGATCTTGGGGTGTTTTGCGACGTCACGAGCATGGTTGTTGAGGGACCTGTCGTGCGCGGTGAAGCCAAGCGTTCGCGCATTTGAAAATCGTTCTTCCTGATTCTTGACAACCGGAGAACCGCCGCGCTTCATGATCAGAGCGGATCTGCGTTTGCGCCCGGCGTTGATCTGAACGCCACCGCAAGCACAAACAACTGGGAGGAGAAGATGGAGGCTCCGCCGGGACTCAAATATTCGAAAGAACATGAATGGGTGGCCACCGAAGATTCGGTCGCGACCATCGGCATCACCGATCACGCCCAGGAGCAACTGGGCGAAATCGTCTACATAGAACTGCCGTCGGTAGGTGAAAAGGTCAGCAAGGACGATCCATTCGGCGTGGTCGAATCGGTCAAAGCGGTGTCCGATATCTACGCTCCGATCAGCGGGACGGTGGTCGAAGTCAACGAGGATTTGCCGGAAAGCCCGGAGGTCGTCAACGAAGACCCCTACGGCGACGGCTGGCTGATCAAGGTCAAGATCAACGACGCGAGTGATTACGAAGACCTCATGGATAGCGCGGAATACGAGGAGATGGTCGCCCACGACAAGGAATAAGCCCTCACAGTTTGTTGGCGGAGAATGTTTCCGCGGCCGATACCGCTTTGGCCACGGAAATATCGAATCTGCTCACGCCGGCTGGCGGATCGATGAACACCAGCACAAAGGGACATTGCGCCGAAGGGTCCAGCGCGAAGCTCTTGGGTGGGCTCAGGCGCTGAAAGAACTCGATCTCGTGCGGCGTCATCTCACCGACCATTTTGGGAGCAAGATTATTGCCGCAGTAGACCGCTTGCGCCGCGATTTCGCGCGCGCCCGCATCACGCAAATCAACCTGTACCTGCACCACATGAAGCGCGTTGGGCGCCACGTTCTCAGCCGCGCCCGTGATTACCAGTGCCGTGTGTCCATCCTTGAGCCGCTGATAGTGGGAACTCACGTTGCGCAAAGCCACGAGACTGGCCGGCGTGACTGGTTGCATGAAGCGTTCGCCAATTACGGGAACGTGGCTCAGCACCTCGGAAGCGGCCGCCGGTGCGCTGTGAATTAACAGCGTCAACACCCCGTAGCCGATCGCGCAGGCGAGAAAGACCGCAAGAAGCAGCCTCGAACTGTGCACCAGCGCGCTGTTATAAAGCGGCGCTTCATTCTCGTTTACGAATTTCTGTTCGAGTGCGGCACGTCCGCGCGCACGCGGCTGCAAACTGGCGTTGGCCGCTTCCGCTTCCTGGGCCAGCACGGCCGCAACCGCCG
>JBOHWM010000191.1:0-9126 GCA_050736555.1 Binataceae bacterium (SeqCode) | reverse complement strand
CCGCGCGGTTTCCGACGAGTACGCAGACGCGCTCAGCACGGGTGATCGCGGTATAAAGCAGATTACGCCGCAACATCAGGTAGTGAGTCTGATGCAGCGGGATTACGACGGCGGGATACTGGCTGCCTTGGCTTTTGTGAATCGAAATCGCATAGGCCAGTCCGATTTCGTCCAGGTCGCCAAAGTCATAGTCGGCGTGGGTATCCTCGAACACCACGCTCACACGGCCGCGAGCCGTGTCAACGGCGGCGACGCGCCCGATAGCGCCGTTGAAGACGAGCTTATCGTAATTGTTGCGCAGTTGAATCACGCGATCGCCTTCGCGAAAGACGCGATCGCCCGCGCGCAGCTCAGGGCCTTTTGGATTGAGCAAATTCTGCAGCTCGCGATTAAGCATCTGGGTGCCAAGCGGACCACGGTTCATTGGGGTCAGCACCTGGATTTCGCGTGGTTCGGTGATACCAAAATGGCCGACCAGGCGCGTGTGCACCAATTGCTTGATGGTTGCGAGCACGTCGTCGGGAGCGCCGCGCTCGAAAAAAAAGAAATCGCCATCCGATTTGTTGGTGGTTTCGGGCAAGTCCCCGCGATTTAAGCGATGCGCATTGGCAACAATCAGACTCTCGCGTGCCTGCCGGTAGACCTGCCGCAATTGCACGACCGGCACCAGGCCGGAGGCTATGATGTCCTTGAGCACGCTGCCGGGACCGACCGACGGCAACTGATCGCGATCGCCGACCAGCAGCAGCGACGAATTCGGCATCATCGCGCGGAGCAGGCTGGCGGCGAGTTCGACGTCCATCATCGAAGCCTCATCGACGATCAGATAATTGGTGCGCAAAGGGAAAGTCTCGTTGCGGATGAAGCTTGCATCCTCGGGCGAATATTCGAGCAAGCGATGCACGGTCTTCGCTTCTCGACCGCAGGCCTCGGCTAGGCGGCGTGCGGCTCGTCCGGTGGGTGCCGCCAGCATCGGTTTGGTTCCCGCTGAATCGAGCGCACGCAGCAACGAGCGCAACAGCGTGGTTTTGCCGGTGCCGGGTCCGCCGGTGATCACCGCGACGCGGCTTTCCAGCGCGCATTTGAGCGCCCGCCGCTGCTCCGGAGAAAGCGTGATGCCGGAGGCTTCATTGGCCGCCTGGAGTGCGCGTTGAATCACGGTCGCGCCGATAGCGCGCCCCGACATTAGAGAGTGTAAACGATTGGCGACCGTGGTTTCGGCATCATACAGGCGTTTGAGATAGATCGCGCGATGATCGTCGATTGGTACCGCCATCACCTCGCCCGATTGCTGCAACTCGGTCACAGCTTCTTCGGCAAGTTCGGGGTCCATTTCCAAACTTGAGCTAAATTGATGCTTCAGATAGTCGAAGGGCGCGAAGACGTGGCCCTCATCGGCCATTCGTTCGAGCACGAACAGCAGGGCGGCGCGCGCGCGCTGAATCGAATTGCGCGGCACGCCGAGTTTTTCCGCGACCGCGTCGGCGGTGCGAAAACCGATGCCGCTAATGGTGCGGGCGAGTATATAGGGGTCGCGCCGCACTGTTTCCAGCGAATCGCGGCCGTAGGTTTGGTGAATGCGCCGCGCATAGCCCGCGGCGATCCCATGACCGCGCAAAAATACGGTTAACTCCCGCAGTCCCGATGAATCGCGCCATACCGTAATGATGCGGTCGGCGACCACGCGGCCGAGTCCGCGCACCTCGCGCAGCCGCTCCGGCGTATTATCAAGAACCTCGGGCAACGCTTCACCGAAGTGCTTTACGATGCGGCGAGCGAAGGCCGGCCCGACTCCTTTGATCTCCGAAGCCAGATAACGCTCAAGAGCGGCCACGCTGGCGGGGCGAATTGTCTCGAAATCGATAACGCGAAACTGCTCTCCATAGCGCGGATGACGCTCGAAGTGCCCGCGCAAGCGTAATCCGGCACCGATTTCCAACGCGCCCAGATTGCCCACCACGGTCATCCGGTGGTGCAGGCCATGTTCTTCCTGCTGTTCGATTACGCCGACAACATAACCGCTGGCTTCATTGACGTACAAAATCTGGTCGAGTGTGCCCTCGACCTCTTGATCATTTTCGGACGCGTTCACGGGGCGACACGAAAGAGGTTATTCGATTCGCGAAGAAGATTGCGTGGATTTTTGCGCATTGCGAAGAATAATCGGAAAGCGGATAAAAAGTCCAATGAATTCAAGAGATTGTTGTTGGCACCAATGATGCTTAAGTCGTCATCAGGAGTTAAGGAGGATCTATCCGATGATAACACCGTCATTCTTCGCCTCATTGGTGGGAATCGCCCTTATCGCCATATTGGCCGCTGCCGATTGGTATGTATGGGGCCTCACCTACGCCACGGACTTCAACAAGCGGCCGCGCGTAAAGCCGCTCACGGGAGCCCAGATGCTGGAGCATGCGCTTCAGAGCCTCGAACGGGTCAATTGGGCCGTGTTGCCGTACTCGGCACTGCAACCCATGAACCAGTCCGAGCCTGCGCATGAAGGCAATGGTGGCGATTACAAGAAGGTGGCTTGACCGGCCATGGCCGCCCATCTTCGGATCGCCCCGGCCTTGTTCCGCGTGATGTTCGGTTTTGCGAGCCCGGTGGCCAGTCCCGGCACCGGAGCCTCGCAGGGCCGGGCTCGCTAACGTTTTTTCGCTTTTCCAGCTTACTCGTACCCTGAACGCACCTCGTTCACTTGACTGATCTGTCGTTGAACGCACCTTGCGGGCGCGTTTGCCCGGCTTCACTTCGTTTTGGCGCGCGCTGCCTAATCGATGCATGACTGCCACTCCGGCTGGTCCGTTTTAGCTTCCAGGGCCTCAGCACTAAACCCTCGGTGGTTTGGCGCGATTTCTGCCTTTGAACTTTTCTCAATTTCAGTTCGAGCAGAAATGCGCCATGAAGCAACTTGGCCTATTTCGCTCGCCATCATTCTTCCTTCATCGAGTTCGACGGCGTTCGCGCGTACGCGCGAACCGATACGACTGCCACGGCATCCTCAGTGCAAAACATGAACAGCGCGGTGCATTCGCTTGGCGTCCGCAGCCGAGCGGAGATTACATGGAATCCACAATGCCGATACCGATCTCTCATTAAGGCTGCGGAGTGCGGGCGACCGAGCATTGCGCGAGGGCGACATAGTTCATGTCGCGGAGGATTACGGGCGGGTTGAAGAAGCGGTGCAGGTTGTCGATGAGGAGCGGGCGGCGGCTCGACAAGCGCAAGACCGGGATCACCGCGCTATCCAGCACGCCCGCCGCGCTGGCAAGAATGTGACGCGAATCGAAGATTACAGTGTGCGCGGCAATAAGGCGTTGCAGACTGGTAACCATCATGAGGCCGAGGTGTATTACGCTCAGGCGCGCGCCGATCTGGTGGTCCCGGCAGCGCAATGAACCATCATTTCCTAAGTTAGTGAGCACGACGATAGCGGCGGCGGGCCTTACCCCGCCGCCGTCAGCTAAGGTCTTTGAACTTGGCTCCCGGACCAGATTCCTCAACGCAGCTCGCGACGCGGTTTCGCTCCTCCTAACCCCGGATTACCAGCCGAGGAACTGTCCGATCACCGCTCCTAGCGGTGAGCCATACTGAGGGCCGTAGTAGGACGGTACATACGATTGATTGTATGAGTAGGACGGCCCCGGCGCGTAAGCGTAGTTGCCTTTGAGATTATGGCCGCCATTTTCACGCCGAATCCGCGTGCTCAGGCCGTGGATGACATTGCCGAGCCGATGCTCCGCGTCCTTGTCGCCGCGCGCGCGTGCCGCACGATAGTTGGCCCACGCCGCCGAGCGCCGTTGTATCAAATATGATGGCTGAGAGGAGTTATTGTAAGCACCGTTGTAGCCTCCATAATAGCCGCTACGACCGGCACCCTGAAATTCGCGTGTGAGACCCGGATTGCCAGGGCGTCGCGGTCCCCACCCCCAATCATCGTCGTCATGCCTCCAGTTATCGTCGTCATGCTCCCACGGACCACGATGCGCCTGCCAGGCGGGGCCGCGATTGCAGTTCCAAACCGGCGCGTGATGCCAATGACCCCAACCGTGACCGTGGCCGTGCGCCAGCGCGGTCGCTGGCACCGCCATCATCGCTAATCCCAGCACTGCGGCGACCAATTTTTGCTTTGACAGCATAGCCGAACCCTCCTCATTCCCAACGACGTTAGTGCGCTAATTTTGGTTACAGCCGCTCTCGTGGCCTTTGTAACCATCTATCGCGCGCTTTTAAACCGGTAATAACAGCAGCGAACGTGCCTTGAGAACAAGAATCGGAATTGCGCTGATAAACGTGCTTTGAGTCTTGGTCTTCGGTTTAGATCGTAAGACGTGTTCTGTATCGTTATCCCGGCTCGTGCGGCATCTATTCGAAAAAGGATTGCTGGCCTCACGAGGATTAATGAGCCTTAATGCGCGAAACGGATCGGCTCGGAAATGCCGAACTCGCGAATAAGTCGAATTTGCGGTGAAAAGCAAAAGGCGGCCACATTCGGGCCGCCTTTTTGACACGCGCGACTCTGATCGACGCGCGGAGCTTTTATTTGCGAGTAGGCAAGGTGACCAGCTTAGCCATGCGCTTTGCGCAAGCCATGTCCTTTGTTGCGGTTCGCGCTTCCGGCGATTGCCACGTCATTCTTGCGCACCGAGCGGTCGTTGAAGCCGGGCGACGGCATCCGTGCACCACTGGGCTGAGCGGTATCAACCGCAACTACCTGCGCGAGGTCGGCAACTGGTGCGTCAGTCATCGGAGCCGGAGCTTCAAGCGTACGAGCTTCCGCCGCGTGCTGCATCGCCGCAAGCTTACGCTCTTTCCATTGCTTGAGTCCGCGCCGCATGTAATCGGGATTGATGTCGAGCATGTCGCAGACGTTATCGAACGAGAAGACCCACAGTTTGTCTTCGAGTCCGATCCATTCATCGGCGTCGCGGAACAGGCGCTGTCCCTTGCTGGTGGACGAGTCGATGCATTTCATGAAGCATTCGACGGCGTCCTCCAAAACGCTCAGGATGAGGCGCTTTTCGCCTTCGAGCAGGTGCTTTTTGCGCATCGCCTCGAAGTATTGGATGGGCAAGAGCGTGTCGGGTTCGAAAAGCCCCGGCAGTTTCTCGTCCAATGTTTCCTTTTCCTGCATTTTTCCTCCCTGGTCTCCCCTCATCGCTTCCACCACCCCGACCTCCTTACGCTTATGACGTAATGTGACAATGTTCTATTCAATTTTCGTCGTTGTTTTGTTCTTCGTACAGTTCGTGCCACGCCATCTGGACCGCTTCGAGCTTACCTTCACTCGAATCGTCCGGCTCATCGTCGAATTCGTCGAGATCGATGATCCACTGCCTTAGGTCCGTGAAACGCACATCGAGCGGATCCAGTCCCGGATGATTTTCTGCAAGGACCTCGGCGAGCTCTTCCGCCTGATCCCATTTGAGTCCCATCTAGCAAGTCCCTCCTGCGTATCGGCTGGACCCTTTAATTTAGAAGTTCGCCGCCACGCGCGGATACGTCAAGACAATTCTTCGATCGATTTCTTTTCCAATGCCTGCTTGATCGCGCGATCCATAATGCGCCCGGCAAACGATGTCGTCACTTCGTTCAATTCTTCGACCAGCCGGGCGATGAGCTCGCGGTCTTCGCCTCCGCGCGCATGGTCCAGACGCGCGGCCGCCTGCTCGATTTGATCGCGTTCATCTCCCACAAGCTCGCCATATTCGCTCATTTGTTTGCTCAGAGCGGCAAGAATCTGATCGGCGTCATTGCGCGCGGTTATTAATAGCCGCCGCTCGATATCCTCTTCGCCTAGATCGATCGCCTCTTCCAACATCCGCTCGATGTCCTCGTCCGTAAGACCGTAACTCGGTTTGACATCGACTGAATGTTCGCGTCCCGTGCGCTCATCGCGCGCCGTCACGTTGAGAATCCCATTGGCGTCGATCAGAAACGTCACCTCAACACGGGGAACGCCGGCCGGTTGCGGTGCGATTGGCCCGAGCTTGAAGCGGGCGAGGCTCCGGCAATCTTTGGCAAGTTCTCGCTCGCCTTGCAAGACATGAATATCGACGTGCGTTTGGCTATCCACAGCGGTTGTGAACATCTCGGCCGTGCTGGTCGGAATGGTGGTGTTGCGATGGATCAGACGCTCCATCACCCCGCCCATCGTCTCGATTCCAAGCGACAACGGCACCACGTCGAGCAGTAGCATGTCGCCCTGGGTACCCATCAACACGCCGGCCTGAACCGCGGCACCGAGAGCGACCACCTGATCGGGATCAAGCGAACATAACGGCGCACAGCCAAAAAATTCCCCGACCCGGCGTTGGACCAGCGGCACCCGCGTGGCGCCCCCAACCAGTACGACGGCGCCGACCTCCGCCGCTTCCAGCCCGGCGTCCTTGAGCGCCCGCTTGCAGCATTCCAAAGTGCGCTCGGCCAGCGGCGCGTTCAGCTTCTCGAATTCGTCCCGGGTCAAAACGCGTTCGATATGGTGACCGGGCAAGTCCAGCTTGAGCGTGACCGTGTCGGCGCGGCTCAGTTCTTTCTTGGCGTTTTCGGCAACCAGACGTGCGCTATTCCATGCGTGACGGTCGGTGCGCATCGCCTCAGGCACCTGAGCGAGAACCAACTCGACCAGGGTGCGATCCATATCGTCCCCGCCCAAATGGGTGTCGCCGTTGGTCGCCAGAACCTCGAAGATGCCGCCCTTGATATTCAGGATGGAGATGTCGAAGGTGCCGCCGCCCAAATCATACACAGCGACGCGGCCTTCGGTCATTTGCTGAAGGCCGTAGGCCAGAGAGGCGGCGGTAGGTTCGTTGACCAAACGCACGACCTCGAGTCCGGCCAGGCGCCCGGCGTCTTTGGTGGCCTGACGCTGACCATCGTTGAAGTAGGCCGGCACCGTGATCACCACGCGCTCGACACTCTCGTTTAAAGCGGCTTCAGCCCGGTGCTTCAGCGCGCGCAGAATCTCGGCGGAAATTTGCGGCGGTGTATAGCTGCGCCGGCCGGCCTGGAAACGTACTACGGGCCCCGAAAAATCAGTGAAGCTGTAACGAGTACGGTCGTGGTCGGCGACTTCATCGCCACCCAGGCCCATGTAACGCTTGACGGAACGGATCACAGCGCCATACTCGCCACCTTCAAAGCCAATCGGCACCACATGGCCGTCGCGTTCTATCGTCAAGTGCGGTTCCATCTCGATCGCGCGCGCGCCCACCGAGACCGCGCCGTCGGGAGCGATAGCCACGACCGAAGGCAGCAGCGCGTCGCCAGCGCACGGGTCGGCTATGACACGTGGCTTGCCGCCGTCCATGACGGCGATGAGGCTGTTGGTGGTGCCGAGGTCTATTCCAAGAATTCGTGGCATTACAAAATCAAAATTCGCGCATCGCACCGGGCGTTACAGATCGCCCGGGCGTGCGCGGGAAACGGATTTTATGTCAGGCTGGCGCGGATGATTCAAGCTCCCGGTCCACATCTCGCAAAAGAGTCCGTAAATAGGCGATTCTCGACAGGATCGCTTTGAGCTCCGCCGTCAGATTATCGTTCGAACCAGGGCCGTTGTCCCAGCGCTGAAAGTTGCTTTCCAGATGGTGCCGGGCTTCATTCATTTCCTCCTGCAATTCGCCGCGCCGCTCCATCACGATACCGGCCAATTCGCGTGGCTGTATATCGCCGCCGCCGGCTTCGCGCAATTCCGACAACTGCTCTTGAACCTCGAAGACCAATTCGGCGAGTTCGGGCGGCACGGTCTTATTGTCTTCGGCCAGCTTCTCGCCATTGAGCCCCAGCCAGTAGAGCCCGCGCGCAACAGGGTCGCGCAAATTCCGATACGCACGCGTCAACAGTGCCGTACTCTTCAAGCTCGCGTCGCGGATCACACCTGCGCTATTGGCGAAACGATCCGGATGGATGAGGCGGCCACGGTCATGATAGGCCGTCTCGAGCTGGTCCACATCGATTATCAATTTGCGCGGCAGTCCCAGCGCCGAGAAGAAGTCGAGCTCGGCGCCAGTTGGTGCGCCACATTCACAGATAAGCCGCGGCGGCTGTTGCCGCCCGCATAACGGGCATCGAATCATGATTACGCCCGGGGTGGTTTTAGACCACGAAGGATTCGCCGCATCCGCAGGTGCGTTTGGCGTTGGGATTGACCAGTCTGAAGCCCGCCGACATCAATTCTTCCGCGTAGTCGAGCTCTGAACCGTTTAGATACAGGAAGCTTTTTTTATCAACGATGAGGCGCGCGCCGTCGCGTTCGAAAATCTTGTCGCGCTCCTTGGCCGCGTCAATTTCCATGCGGTATTGCAGACCGGAACATCCGCCACCGACGACCTTGACGCGCAATCCGGCCTCCGGCTTGTCGGCGACAAGCGCCTTGATTTTGACGATCGCTGAGTCGGAAAGAGAGACCATTATGATATCGCCGCTCGCAATTAAGCCGCGCGCTTAAGCTTGCTCAGCTTTCTTTGCCTGTTCGGGGTTGACGATCCCGGTCGCGGTTCCCTGATGCTTCTTCCAGTCGGTAATGGCAGCCTTGATCGCGTCCTCGGCCAGCACCGAGCAGTGAATTTTGACCGGCGGTAGATTCAGTTCCTTTACGATCATGGTGTTTTTGATCGTCAGCGCTTCGTCGATATGCTTGCCCTTGACCAACTCGGTCACGTAGCTGGAACTCGCGATCGCGCTGCCGCAGCCGAAGGTTTTGAAACGCGCATCCTCGATCACGCCACTGTCCGGATTAATCTTAAGCTGCAACTTCATTACGTCGCCGCATTCCGGTGCGCCGACGACGCCGGTGCCGACTGAATTGTCGCCCTTGGGGAAGCTTCCGACGTTGCGTGGATTGCTGTAATGGTCGATAACCTTATTGGAGTAAGCCATATCTATCTCCGTCCGCCCGATTAATCCCGCGCCTATCCAGATTTTCTGCTCTGGAGTGTTATTCAGCCTTCCATTGCACCGACTTCAAGTCGATACCTTCCCTGGCCATCTCATAAAGCGGTGACATGTCGCGCAAGCGTTTTACTTCTTTGCTGACCCGCTCGGTTACGTAATTAACTTCGTCTTCGGTGTTGAACCGCCCGATGCCGAAGCGAATCGAACTGTGCGCCAACTCCTCGTCCGTGC
>JBOHWM010000190.1:0-7044 GCA_050736555.1 Binataceae bacterium (SeqCode) | reverse complement strand
CCATTAGGATGGCATAACCCATGGCGCGCAATGCATGGATTTCACGTTGGTCGGCCGACATCGCCGGCCCGATTATCAGAGTCGGGCGCAACGCCACAATCGCCTCGATATTCGGCGTGAGAAAGGTGCCGACCTTGGGCAATTTGACGGCTTGCGGTGGATAATCCGTGTATTGCGAAACGCCTACCAGTTCTTTGCCCGCGCCCAGGGCAAAGATGGTTTCCGTCACCGCCGGGTCCAGCGAAACGATTCGCAGCGATGTATTAACGGCCGCCGCCGTCGCGTCTACCATGGCCACGCAGGTGAATAACATCAAGATCAGCGCCAGCATGAGCGCGTTAATTCTCACAGAGCGAAACTATCTGATCGGGGCGTGCGGATTAAGGTGTGGCAAGCTCGGTTGCATCCACGCGCATCGCTCGGTTAGCTTACCTGCATAGCGCAGGAAATAGCGTTCACGGAAGATTCGTAAGCCGTAGCGTGCAAGGGAGCCGAGTCGTGCGCAAGATCGCCGTTTGTATCAAACAGATTCCACTGGTCGAGGACGCCAATTTCGATCCGGTCACGCGCACTATTCGCCGCGACGGAGTCAACGTTATCAGCGCCTATGACCTGCGTGCCCTGGCCCAGGCGGTTGACCTGAAGAAACGTTTCGATGCGGAGTTGACCGTGATCACGATGGGGCCGCCGCAGGCACGCGAGGCGTTAATCGAGGCGCTTGCCGGCGGTATGGACCGCGCCATCCATCTTGAAGACCGCGCTTTTGCCGGCTCCGACACTTTGGCGACGGCGCGGGCCTTGGCCTTGTGGCTAAAACCTGAACAGTTCGACCTGATCCTTTCGGGCAAGTATTCGCTCGATGCGGAAACTGGCCAGGTCGGGCCGGAAATCGCGGAATTGCTCGGAATTGCGCAGATAACCGGTGTCCGCAAGCTGCAAATCGAGGGCGATATTATTCGCGCCGAACGTGAGAGTGACGAAGGCGTGGACGAGGTTGAGTGCCGTATGCCGGCGTTGCTCACCTGCGCCGAACGCCTGATCAATCCGCTCAAGATGAGTCCGGCGGCACGTGAACAGGCGCGCGAACGCCCGGTGATCGCGGTGCGCGCGTCGGAGTTAAGTGGCCAAGCCGCCGACTTTGGCTTCGCCGGCTCGCCCACCTCGGTTCGAGAGGTGCGCGCACAGGAAGTGCCGAAGGTTTCATGTGACATGATTGATGCCACCGACCCCGAGCGCGCGGCCGAGGCTCTTATCGCAAAGCTGGAGCGACTCGGCGCCCTTGAGGCGCGCGCGCACCGTCGCCGCCCGGTGGCGGCATCCATCCGCGCGTCGCAACGCGGCAAGGATGTATGGGTTGCGGTTGAAGCCGACCTCAAAGGCGAAATCACTCTCGGCAGTCTTGAGTTGCTGTCGGCCGCGGACGCGCTGGCGGGGAAACTCGGCGGAGCCGTCGTCGCCGTCGGCTTCCCCGCGTCGATTTCCCGTCATGCCGGATTGCTTGCCAGTTACGGCGCCGACCGGGTAATCGTGCTGGATAATCCCGGTTTCGAAAATTACTCGCCGGAAGTGGTCGCCGGCGCCTTTGCCAACCTGGTGGCGGAGCGATCGCCGTGGGGATTATTCCTATGCGCCAGTGAACGCGGTCGCGATTGGGGGCCGCGCGTGGCGGCGCGTCTCGGTCTCGGATTGACCGGCGATGCAATCGGGCTGGAATTGGCCGAGGAAGGAGGACTGGTCGCGATGAAGCCCGCCTTTGGCGGCAATATCGTCGCACCGATTCTCTCCAAGACCTTCCCGCAGATGGCGACGGTGCGTAACGGCGTGCTCGAGTTGGCCGAACCTGACCCGCGGCGGCAGGCGGAACTCGAAATTCGCAAAATGCGCGCGGATGTGCCGCTTAGCCGCACACTTAAAGAAATCTCCACGTTGGACCCGTCAATCACGCCACTTGACGGCGCCGAAGTCGTGGTCGGAGTCGGGATGGGCGTGGGCGGACCCGATGGCGTAGCGGTGGCCAAGGAGTTCGCGCGCGTGCTCGGAGCCGGTCTTTGCGCCTCGCGCCGCGTCACGGATCAAGGCTGGCTGCCAAGGCAATTACAGGTGGGTCTGACCGGCAAAGCCATCGAGCCTCGCCTGTATTTTTCTATTGGATTGCGTGGCGCGCCCAACCATATCGTGGGCATCAAACGCGCACGTATGGTGGTCGCTGTTAACAATGACCCTGAGGCGGCGATCTTCGAACGCGCCAATATCGGAATGGTGGGCGATTGGGCCCCGTTAACCCGCGCTCTCACCGAGGCTTTTCGCCGCTATCTGAGCGCCTGAGTCGACACGGTGCGGTCTCGCTCATTCAGCGCGGCTTGGCGCGTCACAATTATTGCCGGTTTGTTGATTGCCGGTTGCGCCGCCCGTCAAGCTCCATCTGTCGTCAAAACGCGCACGCCCAATCGCTTCATTTACGTCAGCGCCCAAGGCCTGCCAGGTGAATGTTATCGCGACCTTGGCACGCTCAAATTCAACGAGAGCTTCGGCGACGCCAGCGTGGATCAGAACGGCAGTGCCGCCGCTAACCGGCTGCGCAGTCTCGCGCTCGAGACTTATCCCAACACGGTTGACGCGGTTATCGACGTCCGTTCGTTGCAGAACGATATCGGCACCACCGTGACCGTGACCGGCGAGGCGGTGGAACTACAGAATCACGAAACCACCCGATGCATGTTGCGCAAAATGCCTGGCATAATTGATAACACCGCCGCGGTCGCCGCCGGTGGCATGGCGGGAACGTTGGCCGGCGGGCTTATCACCAATCGCGTCGAGGGCGCGATGGCGGGTGCCGGAGTGGGCGGCACTGCGGTCGGCAGTTACGAACTCAACAAGAGCCGGATGCAGGCGCAGCTGCAAAAGAATCAAATCAGGAATGAGTTGGCTGAACAGCAGCGCCAGATCCTACATCTGCAAGCCGAGCGGGCACATTTGCGTCAATGCCAGCAGCAGGAGATGTCGCTGGCGGACTGCGACGCCGAGCAAGTCAGCCAATCTCAGACTGGTCTGGGCACCGCCGCGGATGAGTCCATCAATTCTCGGGCGTCGGCGTTCGAATTGAAAAAGCAGATCGAGGAACAGACCGGCTATATTTCGCAGTTACAAGGCCAAGTGTCGGATTTGCGCCGCCAAATGGGCGGTTATTAGGCTGCGATCTTCACGCATTCGGGAGATTGAATCCCGTCATCTTCGCAAGAGCGGCGATGTCGAGATTTTTCGCCAGCATATCCGCAAACCGATCATAGGCGCGCATACGCATGCCGCGGGCATCGCCGACACCCGAAACATCCAGCGGCTTAAGTCCTTTGCGCGCACGAATCCGATCAAGATAGCGTCGGCGGAATCCGGGCTCGTCGAGCAGCCCATGGATGGCGGTGCCGAGTACGCGGCCGTCGCCCGAAAGCACCCCCTCCGATTCGTCGACCGACAGTCCGTCCCGTTCCCGGATTTGGAACGCGGCTTTTTCCTCAAGTCTGCTTACGCGGCCACAATGGATTTCGTAACCCGAAACTTCCAGATTGGACAGGTACTCACGTGCGCGCACCAACGCAGTAATCTTTTCGTCAAAGACTGTCTTTATCGCGAGCATCCCGAGTCCCTCCGCCTCGGCAATGGAACTCTCGAGATGACGCGGATCAGCGATACGGCGGCCCAACATCTGATAGCCGCCGCAAATGCCGAGGATTGAGCCGCCGGACTTATAATGCGCCGCGATTGCGCGATCCCATCCGCACTCACGCAGCCAGAGCAAATCGGCGATGGTACTTTTGCTGCCGGGCAGACAGAGCAAATCGAGATGGCCAATTTGTGCCGGCCGTTCGATGTATCGCAGCTCCACGTCGGGTTCGCGCGCCAATGCTTCGAAATCGGTATGATTGGAGATGCGCGGGAGAAGAACCACACCCACTTGGATGAGCCCTGAGTCGGCGGACTTGGTCCCGCTGACCAAGCTCGCGCTATCCTCCAGCGGTATGTCGAGACCGTTGGCATAAGGCACCACGCCAAGAATCGGAGCGCCGGTATTTTCTTCGATGATGCGCAGTCCATCTTTCAGCAGGGCCGTATCGCCGCGAAACTTGTTGATGATCAGGCCTTTGACGCGGGCGCGTTCCATCGGTGAGAGAAGGTGTACGGTTCCGACCAGCGCCGCGAGCGCGCCGCCCTTATCGATATCCGCCACGATCAGCACCGGCGCATTGGCCAGTTCGGCTACCCGCCAGTTGGCGACGTCGCGATCGCGTAAATTGACTTCGGCGGCGCCACCCGCGCCTTCTATAATGATCGCGTCAAATTGCGCCGAGAGCCGCTGATAACTCTCCACGATCGCGGGCCAGGCCCGTTCATAATAATGATTATCGTCGTGCGTGCTCATGCGAAAACGCGGACGCCCCCCGATCACGACCTGGCAACCCGTCTCACTTTCCGGCTTGAGGAGTACGGGATTCATGTCGACGCTGGCTTCCAAGCCGCAGGCTTCGGCCTGGACCGCTTGCGCGCGTCCGATTTCTCCGGCGCCGCGGCATACCGCCGCGTTATTCGACATGTTCTGCGATTTGAAGGGCGCGACACGCAGGCCCGCGCGCGCACACAGCCGGCACAGTCCGGTGACAATGACGCTTTTGCCAACGTCGGACGCCGTCCCCATCACCATCAGGCTAGTCGCCATTTCAGCTTCCTGTCTGGGGGCAAGAAAAGAACGGCCCGCCGCCGCTCACTCAGTTTTGGCCGAAGCGATACAGTTTTTGGGCGTTGCCGCAAATGACCTTGTGCCGCACGCTTTCGCTCAAATGATCCAGCTCGCGCTTGATGTATTCCTGGGAATCCGGCCAGATGCCGTCGGGATGGGGGAAGTCCGAGCCCCACATGATATTGTCCTCGCCGATTTCATCGATCAGCCGGATTCCAATGCGATCGCTCTGGTAAGTCGCGTAACATTGGCGATGCCAATACTCACTCGGTCGCATAGTCAGATCGAGATCTTTGAACTGGTCTTCCCATTCCAAATCCATATGATCGAGCACATAGGGTATCCATCCAATACCGCTTTCGCCGATGACCAGCTTAAAATCAGGATAATGCTCGAGCACGCCCGCGAAAATCATCGACATCAACGGTTGCGCCATATACATCTGGAAGCTCGTGATCACCGCCGCGAAGGCCGCGCGCGCAACCTTGGGCTTGAGCTTGGTGAAATCCGGAATGCCACCGCCGATGGTATGAAAGTGTACCGGCAGCCCGCATTCGGCCGCGGCTTGCCATAGCGGGTTCCACCAGGGATCCCAGAGCGGGGTCATGCCGCGGCGCTGCGGAATATCCAGTCCGCGCAGTGCGCCTTCCTTGGCCACGCGCCTGACCTCGGCGGTCGCCGCATCCATAGCGTGACTGGGGATACACGCCAGTCCAGCGTAACGATCGGGATGGGCACGGCAAAAGTCCGCCAGCCATTCGTTATAGATGCGCAACATCTCGATCGCGGCCTCGTCGTCATTGAGCCGCATGCTGGCACCGAGAATCCCGTATAGCACTTCACCCTGAACTCCGTCGCGCGCCTGATCCTTGAGACGCAGTTCCGGGTCGGTAAGCCGCCGGATACCTTTGCGGCCGTCATCATAGAGACCGGCCGATGCCATCCGATCGGATCGATGAATCTGTCCCGGAACATATTCGCGGCCGGCCGATCCCATCCCGTTCATCAGGCCAAAGTTGGCGCCGTTTCTCGTCACCCAGTATTTGCCTTTTGAACCCTCGGTCACGTAGGGCATCCGCTCTTTCAACCCTGCGCTGGCATTGGCGGTGAACAGATCGGGCGGCAGCCAGATTAAATCAATATGACAATCGGCGGAAATGACGTCGTATTCCATCGGCAAATCCTCGTGTAAAGGCGGCGAAGCGCAAACCACTCGGCTCCTACTCGCAACATATCGCGAGCGCCCTGATTTTTTAAACCACCCCGCGCGTCCGTAATTCCCGCACCTGCGCTTCGCTATAGCCGAGCACCTCGCGCAGGACTTCCACCGTATGCTCTCCCAGTAACGGCGCGGTTTTAACTTCGACGGGGCTGTCGGACAACATTAACGGGCACCCCACGGTCTTGAACGTGCCACGTTGTTGATGCGGCACCTCGACGATCATGCCATGACGATTGAGCGCCTCGTCTTCGATCAGATCCCTGGTTGACATGATTGGCCCGCATGGCACGCCGACCTCCATCAGCATCCGCATCACCTCGTGCTTGGTGTGCTTCAGGGTCCATTGTTCGACCAGCTTGAATACCTCATCGAGATGGGTGAGCCGGGCTTCGGGCGTGCTATAGGCGGGATCATCGGCGAGTTCGGGGCGTCCGATGGTGCGCGCGAGTGCCGGCCAGATTTGCGGCTGAATAATCACATAGCAGTAGTCATTGGGGCCGCACGGAGCGCATCGCACCTCCGAGCCCGGCTGACCACCACCCGACGCATTGCCCGAGCGCGGCACACTGTCACCGAAAGTGCGGTTGGGATATTCCGGCAACGTGCCGTGGGCGAGGCGCTGCTGATCACGCAGCTTGACGCGACACAGATTGAGCACCGCATCCTGCATCGCCACTTCGACTCGTTGGCCGCGGCCGCTGCCGATGCGCTGGTAGAGCGCGGCCAGAATCGCCGCGACGGCGTGAATGCCGGTGCCAGAATCGCCGATTTGCGCGCCGCTGCTGGTGGGCGGACCGTTTTCCCATCCAGTCGTGCTCATCGCGCCGCCCATCGCCTGCGCGATGGTCTCGTAAGCCTTGGAATCGTGAAACGGACCCGGGCCGAAGCCCTTGATGGAAGCATAGATGATGCGCGGGTTGATCGCGCGGATATGCTCCCAGGTGAAATCCTGGCGATCGAGCACGCCGGGGCCGAAATTCTCCACCATAATATCGGACCGCTTAATCAACGCGTTGAGAATTTCCTTGCCCTGCGCCGCTTTCAAATTAAGCGTAAGGCTGCGTTTATTGCAGTTGAGCATCGTGAAATAGAG